>VBKQ01000033.1 GCA_005879505.1 Deltaproteobacteria bacterium | reverse complement strand
TCGTGGGCCACCATCGAGAACAGCAGGACCGGGGCCCAGACGAGGAATTCGAAGGAGATGGCTCGCGCTCGTGGGTCGGTGACCGCCTAAGATAACGCGCCGCCGGGGGGTGGGTCAACGCCGTAGCGCCTTGACCGACCTGCACTTACCCTCTATCTTCCGCCCCTCACGAGGAGGCCGGCAGTGCCGCAAATCGAGTCCGCCAAGAAGGCCATGCGCCAGGGACGCGCCCGCCACGAACGCAACCGGGCGCAGAGCTCCGCGCTCCGCACCGCGCTCAAGCGGGTGCGAGCCGCCACCACGGCCGAGCAGGCCGGGACGGCGTATACGATCGCGGCACGGCTGCTGGATCGGGCTGCCCGAAAGAATCTGATCCACGCGAATACCGCGGCACGACACAAGTCCCGACTCGCTGCCGTTGTAAGAAAACTCTCCAAGTAAAAAAAAACGTTACACAAAGACGTTACACATAGACGTTACACGTAGACGTTACACATAGACGTCACCCGAAGTCGAATCACGAAGTCGCGTGACGTCTCTGCGCGACGATTCTGCGTGACGTCTTTGCTTGACGTCCTTTTTCTTTCTTACATCGCCGCGAGCTCCCCTCCACACTGCTGGCAATACCACTCGGTAGGCAGATTCATCGTCCCGCAGGCTTTGCAGCGCAGGGTCCGGTCCCCGTCCTCCGCGTCGCCGGCGGCCGCCGGATCGGGGACGATCGGCGCCGGGATCGGGTTGGCGGCCCGGGGAGCCGAGGGGCTCTGCTGGCGCGGCACGTCGGCGGGAACGGTGGGCTGGAACTGCGCGCCACTGGCGCGCCGCGGCGATGGGGCGGTCTGCTCGTCCTCGGTCACCGACTTGATGAACGCCAGCTCGTCCTCGTGCCCCACCTTCTCGGGCTCGGGGTGCGGCCTCGCCTGTGGGGGCTGGGGCGCCTGTGCCGGTGGCGGCGCCGCCCGGGGCGGAGGGGTCGGCCGGTGGCTGACCAGCGCATCCAACTCCTCGAGCTTGTGGATGTCGGCCACGACCGATTGCAGATCCTCGCGCACCGACACGAGCTCGGCCAGCACGTCTCTGTGAACCTGCTCCCATTGCGACTCGTCGTACTCCCCGACCGAGTGGCGCAGCTCGGTTTCGGTGAGCTTCTCCTGAGCGCGCGCCTCCTTTTTCTGCAGCTCGCCGCGCAAGTGTCGCTTCTCGTCGATCGCCTGGCGGGCGCTCTCCGCGTGGGCCTTGAGCTCTTCGGTGACCGCGGACAGTCGCGCCTCGTAATCGGAGCGGACGCGCGCGCGCACGTGCCCCGGCGTCGCGTCCGCCGAGTCGTTCAGGCGCGCGATCCAGGCCTCGTACTGCCGCCGCTCCTCCAGCAGCTGCTGAATGATGACGGTGCTCTTGGAAGGTGGTCTCGCCACACTCGCTTCCGCTCCTTGTCCGCAGTCCAAGATAAGCGCTGGGAGCCCAAAGGTGTAAGTCCAACTCGCTGGTAGGGTTATGCGGGAACCTTCACCTGGTGCACCACGTTGCCCCCCACCAGCGTGAGCGCGGCGCGCCCGGTGAGGGTGCGGCCTGCGAATGGGGTGTTGCGGCTCTTGGAAAGCAGCGCGGCAGGCTGCACCGTCCAGCGCGTGGCGGTGTCGAGCACGACCACGTCCGCGATGGCGCCGGGCTGGAGTGTGCCGCCGGCCAGGTGAAACGCGGC
The DNA here is from genome assembly GCA_005879505.1 of Deltaproteobacteria bacterium. GTDB lineage: Bacteria > Myxococcota > Myxococcia > Myxococcales > 40CM-4-68-19 > 40CM-4-68-19. The sequence continues at coordinate 3,681 of VBKQ01000033.1, read as the reverse complement.
GGCGGGTGCGCTGCTCATGCGCGCGATCAGCTCGGGGAGGGTCAGCACGCCGTTGAGGACGAGCTCGGTATGCGCCACGGCGAACGCCGTTTCGAGCCCGATGATCCCGAACGGGGCGTCGTCGAAGGCGGCCTCTTTGGCATCGTACGCGTGGGGCGCGTGGTCGGAGGCGATGCAGTCGATCACGCCGTCCTTGAGCCCCTGCCGCAGCGCGGCAATGTCCGCCGCCTCGCGCAGCGGCGGGTTCATCTTGGCGTGCGCGTCGTAGGGCTCGCCTGCCGGGCCGAGCGCAGCGGCGACGCCTGCCACTGCTTCGTCGGTGAGGGTGAAGTGATGCGGCGCGGCCTCGCAGGTGACGCGCACGCCGCGCGCCTTGGCCTCGCGGATGGCGCGGACGCTGCCGGCCGCGCTGACGTGGGCGACGTGCAGCCGTGCGCCGGTCAACTCGGCGAGAAGAAGATCGCGCTGCACCATTGCCACCTCGGCGGCGGCGGGAATACCGGGCAAGCCCAGCCGTGTGGCCGCCGGACCTTCGTTCATGCAGCCGCCCGAGGAGAGCGTCAGGTCCTCGGCGTGGACCATCACGGGCAGGTCGAGGTCGCGCGCATACTCCAGGGCCCGCCGCATCACGCCGGCCGACATCACCGGCCGGCCGTCGTCGGTGACGCAGACGCAGCCCGCCTCCTTCAGCTCGGCCATGTCGGCGAGCTGCTCGCCGAGCGAGCCGCGGGTGATCGCGCCCGCGGGGATCACGCGCGCGAATCCGGCCTCGCGCCCGCGCGCCGCCACGAATCGCGCCACTGACGCGCTGTCGCAGACGGGCTTCGTGTTCGGCATCGCGACGAGCGTCGTCACCCCGCCCGCGACGGCCGCGCGCGCCCCGGTGGCGATGGTCTCCTTCCCCTCCTCGCCGGGCTCGCGCAGGTGCACGTGCAGGTCCACCAGCCCGGGCAAGACCCAACGTCCGCGGCAGTCGATCACCTGGTGGACGAGCTTCTCCGCTGGCGTCGCGGGCTGCTCGCGGACCTCGCGGATGTGGTCGCCATCGATCAGCACCGTGCGGGTGCCGTCGATCCCGTTGGCCGGGTCGATCACCCTGCCGGAGTCGAGGATGATCACGCTGGCACCTCGGCGCGCAGGCAGAGAGCGAGGACGGCCATGCGCACGGCCACGCCGGAATCCACCTGGTCCATCACCAGGCTGCGGGGAGAATCGAGCACGTCGCTCGACATCTCGACGCCGCGATTGACCGGACCGGGATGCAGCACCAGCGCTTCCTTCGGCAGCATCTCGAGCCTGCGCGCGTTCAGCCCCCAGGTGCGCGCGTAGTCGCGGGGCCCGGGCAGCCTCGCGTCCGCGATGCGCTCGTTCTGGATCCGCAGGGCCATCACCGCGTCCGCCCCGGTGAGCGCCTCGCGCAGGGAGCGCGCCACCGTGCAGCCGAGCTTCTCGATTCCGGAGGGGATCAGCGTGGAGGGGCCGCCGACGCGCACGTGGGCACCGAGCTTGCTCAAACAATGGATGTTGGACCGCGCCACCCGGCTGTGCGCGATGTCGCCCACGATGGCCACCGTCTTCCCCTCCAGCGTGCCCCAGCGCTCGCGCAGGCTCAGCGCATCGAGCAGACCCTGCGTCGGGTGCTCGTGGGCGCCGTCGCCGGCATTGATCACGCTCGCCCGCACTGCCCGGGCGACCAGCCTCGGCGCGCCCGCGGCCGGATGGCGCACCACCAGGGCGTCGGCGCCGATGGCGTCGAGATTGCGCACGGTGTCCTCGAGCGATTCCCCTTTGGCGACGCTCGAGGCATCCTTCTGGAAGATGAGGACGTCCGCGCCGAGCGCCTTCGCCGCCACCTCGAAGGAGCTGCGCGTGCGGGTGCTGGTCTCGAAGAAAAGGGTGATCACGTTCCTCCCGCGCAAGAGGCCGCGGCGGTCGGTCTGCGCTTCCCCGCCGCGCGCTCGCGCCCGCTCGCGCTTGAAGCGCGCGGCCAGCGAGAGCAACCCCTCGATCTGGGGCCGGGTCAGCGCCTCCAGCTCGAGCAGGTGCTTGGGAAAGTCCAACGCCATCTCAGATCCCATGCAGCAGCCGCCGCGCGAAGTGCGGCGACAGGCCCGCCTCCAGGATTTTCCGGGCCGTCCGCTCCGCGTTGTACGGCACCCGATGGAACTCGACCGTCCGGGATTGATCGTCCCAGATCCCGTAGCAGGACCGCGGATCGTAATCGCGCGGCTGGCCGCAGCTCCCGATCGAGACCAGGTATTGCCGATTCGGGTCCACGCGCACGCGCTCCGCGAAGACGTCCCTCACCGGCTTTCCCAGCTGGAACGCGCGCTGCAGGTGCGAATGCCCGATGAAAGTCAGCCGCGCTAGCTTCTCGGTGCGCGCGAGCAGGTCTTCCGCCTGCTCGAGCGCGAAGACGTATTCGAAGGCTTGCGGATCGCGCGGCGAGGCATGCCCGTACGTCACCTCGCCTTCCAGGACCTGGTACGGCAGCCCGCGCAGCCACTGCATGTTCTCCTTCGAAAGCTGAAGCGCGGTCCAGTCCAGCACCTCGCGCGCGGCCGCGTAGTAGTAGCTGTAATCCATGCGGCCGGCGACGGCCGCGTCGTGGTTGCCGAGGACGGCGAAATCGCACTTCGCGCGGACCAGGTCGCAGGCGGCGTTGGGGTCAGCGCCGTAACCAACCGTATCTCCAAGGCAAACGAACCGATCGACCTTCTGTGCCTCCGCCGCGGAGATACACGCCGTCAGCGCCTCCAGGTTGGCGTGGATATCCGTCAGAATGGCGGTGCGCATCGGCGCCGCCCTGAGTACACAGAAAGTGCTCTGACTTCAAGCGCGGCGGGCCCGCCGCTTTCGCCTCGGTGGAAGCGGCTGCAATCGCGCCAGATCGTAGGCGCGTCCCACCCATCGCTGCAGCTCGTGCGGGTCGTCGTGGAACGATTCCGGCACGTTGATCCAGCGCTGGCCGGCCGCGGTGGTCTTGCCCTCCGCGATCGTCAGCGCGGTGGCGCCCGGAACGCGGGCGAGGTCGGCGGCGGCGGCGCGATCAGGAAGCCGCAAAGAAATGCGGCCCTGCCAGACCATGGCGAAGATGCGTCCGTCGCCCCAGAGCGCCTCGAACCCGAACATCCGCTTCCTCTCGACCAGCGGCAGCCCATCCGCGGCGTCCAGCAGGATCGCCATGAGATCGGCATCGAGGGACATCGGATCCGAAGCAGTAGCGTTTCGCAGGAGAAAATGGCAAACAAGTCTCGAATGGCCGCCGATCGGCTCGCGTTCCGGTGAACCCCCCGCGAAGACAAAGCGCTACGTTATCGGCGTTCGAGCATCTTGTGGTCGTGCGGCTGCAAAAGGGCACGGCGGAAGGGGTGCCTTTGAAGCATGGAGTGGATTGCTTGCTCGCCGGCCACCCGGTCCGGTAGCACGAGGGCACCCGAATGGCGATTCCCGTAGCACAGATGGTGACGGTCGCTCGATACGTACTGAGACAGCGCCTGGCCGGCCGAGAGCGATATCCCCTGGTGCTGATGTTGGAGCCGCTTTTCCGCTGCAACCTCTCCTGCACGGGATGCGGGAAGATCCAGTATCCCGCGTCGATACTGAAGAAAAACCTCTCGGTCGAGGACTGCGTTCGCGCCTCCGACGAGTGCGGCGCGCCGGTGGTCAGCATCGCCGGCG
>VBKQ01000032.1 GCA_005879505.1 Deltaproteobacteria bacterium | reverse complement strand
ATGAGTTCCTCCAGCAGGAAGTGGTCGACGGCTATCACGACCACGAGGAGTTCGTGCGCGTGGCGGAGGGCGAGTACCTCGACCTGCTCGACGAGGAGGTGCGGCAGGCGATGGGGCTCGTCTCGGAGAAGCAGTACCGGACGATGTTCGAGCGCTACGTCCTGCACGTGCTGGCCTGGACGCGGGGCGAGCGGCTGCGCAATCCCCACACCGGTGAGATGGAGCGGCCGGACGAGGAGATGATGGCGCAGACCGAGTCCATCGTGATGGCGGGCTCGGAGGATCGGCGCGAGTTCCGGCGCGGCCTGATCGCCGCGGTGGGCGCGCACCGCCTGGAGCACCCGGAAGGAGAGATCGACTACTCGCAGATCTTCCCGGACCTGTTCCGGCGGCTGCGCGACCATTTCTTCGACGAGCGGAAGCGGACGCTGCGCAAGAACGCAGAGCGCGTGCTGCGGTACCTGGGCGATGAGCGCGGGCAGCTGGCCGCGCGCGAGCAGTCGCAGGTGCAGGAGACGCTGCGCGGCCTGGAGAAGTACGGGTACTGCGAGAACTGCGCGAAAGACGGAATCGTCCTTTTGCTGGCGAAGCGCTACACGGACTGAATCGCCCTCACGGGGACGCGCAGGCACGCCAGGGTCGCGGCGAGGAACGACGCGGCGGAGACGCCCATCCAGAGATGGAAGCTGGTCGGATCCAGCTCCACCATCACGCGCCCGACCATGGAAAGCGCGACCAGCCCTCCTGCCCAGGCGAGCTTGCGCAGGGGAAACGCAGGCTCCTCACCCGGGCGGGGGAACAGCGCGGCGAGCAAGAGCGCGGTGAAGCAGCCGAGGAAGATGACGTGCAGCCCCGCCCGCCGGACATGTGGGGCGATGGCGATCCAGGCGTTGCCGGCCGCGAGCATCCAGAGCGCGAGGTGCGCGAACGAGCGGCGCAGGTTGCGCGGCCCGAGCTCCCATTCCGGACGCAAGGGAAGCGCGAGCCATACCGTCACGGCCGCGCGAATGGCGAATCCGAGGTGCGCGCCGAACCGCCGGCCGACCCAGAAGCTGGCGATGAATACCACGCCGGCGGCGATGTGAAGCGCCGGGCTGCTCCGATCGCCGCTGCGCATGACCCGGGCGGCAGCGACCGCGAGCCCGGTGAAGAGACCCTGCATGACGAGGTCGCGGCCCATCTCGTGCACCCAGAACCACTCGTTGCCGTGCGTCGACGCGAGCTCCGCGATGGCCGCGCCGCCGGCCCCCATCACGAAACCGAAGGCGATCCAGAGAAGGCTGGGTGACAGTGGCCGCATCAGCCGGCGCAGCGTGAAGTCCAGCATCACCGCCAGCAGCGCGAGCGACGCCATCTGCCCGAGTTGCCAGTGGCCGAGAGCGGCGCAAGTGGCGCTGATCAGCGGCGCGATGGCAGCCACCAGGATCTGCCAGAGCGCTGGCGGGGGCCGCAGTGCGGTCAGCACCACACCGGCTGCGAAGCAGCCGAGAAAGCCGTCCAGCTCGGCGAGCGGATGGAGGAACGAGCGGTAAGCGAGCAGGCCATTTACCGGCTCGTAGACGTGGCGCAGCCGGAAAGCGAAGAAGAGCCAGGGGAGAACACCTGCCCAGGCGAGGAGGGCGCCGAGGGGAAAAAGCAGACGGTAGGGCTCTCGTCGAATCAAGCCGGCGGCGTCAGCTCGGAAAGACCAGGTGGAAGAACTCCGCTCGGCCGGCGACGCCGAGCTTGGCATAGACCTGCGTGAGGTGCTGCTTGATGGTCTTCTCGCTGTTCCCCATCATCGCGCCGATCTCGGCCGAGGTGAGGCCCTTCAGCACCAGCCGGGCCACCTCCTCCTCCTTGCGCGTGAGGCGCGCCTTCGAGAGCGCCCGGTTCACCAGGCGCGCCAGATCGACGTCCACGCTGGTGACCTTGTCGAGGATCTGCCGCAGCGCCTCGGTCGTGAACGGCTTCTCCAGCAGATACGACGCGCCGGCGTTCAGCGCCGCCTTGACCCGCTGCGTATCGGCGAAAGCGGTGACCAGCACCACCGGCGCGCGGACCTCCTGCTTGCGCAGCGCAGGGATGAGGTCGATTCCGGACATCTTCCCGTCGCCGAGGACGACATCGGCCACCACGGCCTCGACGTAGCGGAGATCCGGTTCGTGCAACGCGCTCTCGACGCTCGCATGCGGCAGGCAATTCCAGCCGAACGCCTGCAGTCGGCGCGCGAGGATGGTGCGGGCGTCGGGCTCATCCTCGACGAGCAGGATGGTCCGGGGAGCTGTGCGGCGGGCAGTTTCGGCGCGGTCGGGGATCATCGGTGGCGATCTTACCCCTCAGGCAGGTCGAAATGTAAACCTGAACTTCGTGTGCCCAGGAGCGGAGGATGCGCAGGTCAGATCGCCGCCGGCGGCCTGGACAAGAGCGCGAGCGATGACGAGACCAAGGCCGGTGCCGTTCCCGCCCGAGAAAAATGGCGAGAAAAGTCGCGGCTGAAGCTCCTCAGGGATCCCCGGCCCGTCGTCCTCGACGAAGAGCTCCACGACGCCGTCCCGGCGCTCGGCGCGCAGCGCGATCGTGCCTCCGGTGCCCCGCGCTTGGAAGGCGTCCAGCGCATTGGCTGCCACGTTCTCGACCGCCGTGCGCACTGCGTGCGCCTCGCCTTGGACGGAGAGGCCGCGCGGGCATTCGATGTGCAGAAGGGCCTTCGTCTCGCTGACCGACGGTTTGAGTCGCTCGCGCACGATCTCGAGCGTGCCCGCCAGGTCCACCGTCTGACCTTCCGGTTCCAGCCAGCCGTGTCCCGCCCGCGACAGCTCGGAGACGCGCTCGCTGGCGCGGCGCACGTTTTCGCGGACGCGCTGCATCAGTTCCTCGCGCGCTGCCGGATCCGTCTCGTCGGAGAGCTCCTCGACGAGGAGGGCGAGGTTGTGCAGCGGGTTCTTCACGTCGTGCGCGATGGCGGCCGCGACCACCCAGATCGCCTGACGCCGTTCGGTCCCGGCCAGCCGCTCGGCGAGCACCTGCGCCGCCGCGCGCTCGGCGGCGTGGAGCTTTCGCGCCCGTTGCGCGAACAGGAGCGCCCCGGCCAGCAGCACGCCTGCCAGCGGCGGCGCGACCCAGTCGACGAAAACGACCACCCAGCGCCCGGGGCCCTCCTGAAGCCGTGCGGCCGGAAGGATGTGGTCGAGGCTTGCCAGGAACAGGCCGACGAAAAAGCCGATCACGACCAACGGAATGGAGCTGCGGTTGCGGCCCACAGGGGAAGGGTAACAGACGAAATGTCGCACCTCCGCCAATTTTGGCGGCGAATTTGGAATCGAGCCTGCACCCTGTACTGTTGAAAGAGTGGCTACTCGGGAGGAGGTTCGTTGACCTTTCGCATCGCCGCCGCCGCGCTCGCGCTTTTCGCCCTTCCGGCCTTCGCCAAGAGCGAGAAGAGCAGGGCCGTGCAGAAGGCACTCCGGCACAGCGTCCGGATCGAGGTCCTGGTCCGGGGGAAGGTGGAGCGGACTGCCAGCGGCGTGGTGGTAGCGACCGAGGGCGATACCTCGTACGTGCTGACGAACGAGCACGTGGTGCAGCGCGAAGGGCTCTCGGCAACCGCTTCCTTCCAGGTGGTGGTGGAGCGGCCGAAGCTGCACCGGCTCGAGGCGCGGGTGATCGCCGAGGGCAAGGTGCCCGACGAAGATCTCGCTTTGCTGGCGGTATACGGCGAGGCGCTGCCTCCGGCACAGTTGGCGGCGGAAGAGTACGTCGATGTAGGCGACGACGTGATCGTCGTCGGGGCCCCCTACGGGCGCGCCCTGAGCGTCTCGTCGGGGATCGTCAGCCAGCTCGAGGTGGACGAGCAGGATTCACGCATCCAACGCGGGATGAAGACCGACGCCCCCATCGGCTATGGCGCCTCAGGCGGCGGGGTCTTCGCCGTCCCCTCGGGACGGTTGGTCGGCGTGGTCGAGGGGTACCGGACCGCGAAGGTCGCCTTCGGCGGATTGAGCAAGGACGAATTCTCCTTCGACGTGCCGATGCCCGGTGAGACGTTCCTCGCTCCGCCGTCGAAGATCCGCGCCTTCGTGCTTCGCGCTGGCATCGGCAAGCTCGCCGGGCTGAAGGAAGGCTCGGTGATGGCGGGGACGGCGCCTCTCGCCGCGCCGATGGCGCGCACACAGTAGCACCGGGCGCCGGGGGCGGCTTACACTTGTCCCATGCGTGCCGACTGGGACAGCTACTTCATGCAGATCGCCACGGTCGTCGCGTCCCGCGCGACCTGCGATCGCAAGCACGTCGGGGCGCTGCTGGTGCGCGATCGGATCATCCTCTCCACCGGATACAACGGCAGCATCCGCGGGATGCCTCACTGCGATGACGTCGGTCACGTGCTGGAGAACGGGCACTGCGTCGCCACCATCCACGCCGAGGCAAATGCGATCCTGCAAGCCGCCCGCAACGGAGTCCGGATCGAAGGGGCAGACATCTACACGAGCGCCAGCCCTTGCTGGCCCTGCTTCAAGATGATCGCCAACGCCGGGATCAAGCGGATCGTCTTCGGCGAATTCTATCGGGACGAGCGGATCTTCGACGTCGCACGCCGCCTCGGGATCGAGCTGGTCGATCTCTCCTCCAACAAGCCAGCGATCGCCCCTGTGCCTGAAAAGCAGACTGCTTGACATAACCCCCCAACCCGGCGGAATGCTTGGGCGACCGCCGTCACGGGGGACCCTCGGCGGCAGAGGGGGCGTGCCATGCGAGCGTTTGCCGCTGTTCCCGTCGCCATCGTGTGTGTCGCGGCTCCCGCGTTCGCAAACGCACAATCGCACGTGACCGCGGCGCGGAAGGCGGAGCGCCGGGGCGAGTGGCGCAAGGCACTGCGCGAGTGGAAAGCGGCCTACGCCGCGGAGATGAATGCCGAGTACTTGATCGGGATCGGCGACGCGTACGCTCACCTCGGCAACACCTCCCAGGCGAAGAAGAACTACGAGGCGTATCTGAACGACCCGCTGGCGCTGCCGGCGAACGTGCAGAAGGTCAAGGCGAAGCTGACGCAACTGGAGGCGCCCGGAAAGACGTTCGCGCTTCCCGGCCTGCCGCTCCCGGGAGTGGAACCTCCCTCTGGCTCGGCAGCAGACAGGAAGAAGCCCGAGGCTCCCTTGACATTGCCGGGAGTCGACCTGCTGGCGTCGCCAGCGGCTGAGCAGTCCGCATCGGCGCCGCCCCCGCTTCTGCTGCCCGGCGTGGCGGCGGGGCCTGCGAAGAAGGAGCCGGAAAAGGTCGCCGCATCGTCCACGCTGCCGCCGCTGCCGCTCCCGGGCGTGCCGGCGAAGCCGGATCCGGCCAGCAAGGAGGCGGCGCCCGCGGTCGCCGCCAAGGAGCCGACGAAGGCGAAGCCCATCGCGATAGCCACTCCTCCGCCGGAAAGGGCCGCTGTTCCG
>VBKQ01000031.1 GCA_005879505.1 Deltaproteobacteria bacterium | reverse complement strand
ATCGGCAAGCGATCGGTCAACGTCGGCGATCGCGTGCAGCCCGGGCAGCAGCTGATGTCGCTGACCCAGAACGGCGAGCTGTGGGTGACGGCGAACTTCCGCGAGACGCAGATCGAGCGGATGAAGCAGGGGCAACAGGCGAGCGTGCACGTCGACGCGATCGACCGCGACTACGACGGCGTCGTCGACAGCTTCGCGGGCGCGACCGGGTCGCGCTACAGCCTGCTGCCGCCGGAAAATGCCACCGGCAACTACGTGAAGGTGGTCCAGCGCATTCCCGTCCGCATCAAGCTCCAGCCTGGTCAACCGGGGATGGAGCGTCTGCGCCCCGGGATGTCGGCCGAGCCGAAGGTCCGGGTCCGATGACGAAGCAGGAGGCTCCGGCGATCAGCGCCGAGGAGTCGCTGCGGATCACCCACGAGCAGGGCTGGACGGGCGGCCACAATCCCTGGACGGTCGCGCTGATCGTGACGATGGCGACGTTCATGGAGGTGCTGGACACCGCCATCGCCAACGTATCGCTGAAGCACATCGCCGGCAGCCTGTCGGTGAGCCCCGACGAAGCCACCTGGGTCCTCACCAGCTACCTGGTGAGCAACGCGGTGGTGCTGCCCATCAGCGGCTGGGTTGCGACACGCGTGGGCCGCAAGCGCTTCTATCTGACCTGCGTGTTCCTGTTCACCGCAAGCTCGTTTCTCTGCGGGCTCGCGCCGAACCTCGGGCTGCTGATCTTCTTCCGCGTGCTCCAGGGGATCGGCGGGGGCGGACTCGGACCCTCCGAGCAGGCGATCCTCGCGGATACGTTCCCGCCCGCGAAGCGCGGCATGGCGTTCGCGGTGTACGGGATGGCGGTGGTGATGGCGCCCGCCGTCGGCCCGACGCTCGGCGGCTTCATCACCGACCACTACTCGTGGCGCTGGGTCTTCTTCATCAACGTGCCGGTGGGCATCGTCTCGATGCTGCTCTCCTCGCGCGTCCTGGTGGACCCTCCGCACCTGGTCGAGGCGAAGAAGCGCGTGGGCCCCATCGACGGCGTCGGGCTGGGCCTCATCGCCGTCGGGCTCGGCACGCTCGAGTACGTGCTCGACAAGGGGCAGGAGGAGGATTGGTTCAATTCCCACACCATCTTGATCTTCGCTACCGTCGCCGCGGTGTCGCTGGTCAGCTTCGTTCTCTGGGAATGGAAGCAGGAGCATCCGGTGGTGGAGGTGCGCCTCTTCCGCGACCGCAACTTCGCCGTCTCGAATCTGATGATGCTGGTGCTGGGGATGGCGCTGTACGGAAGCACCGTGCTGCTGCCGCTCTACCTTCAAGTCTGGATGGGCTACTCGGCGCAGGACGCGGGGATGGCGCTTTCTCCGGGCGGGTTCGCCGTCATCCTGCTCCTGCCGATCGTGGGGAAGCTCCTCGGGAAGGTGGATGCGCGGTACTTGATCGCCTTCGGGTTCCTGGTGACGTCGGTGGCGCTCCTCCACATGGCGCACACCCTCTATCCCGGGATCGATTTCCGCACGGCGGTGCTGATGCGGATCTTCCAGACCTCCGGAATCGCGTTCCTGTTCGTGCCCATCAACTCGGTCGTCTACAACGGGGTCCCTCCGCAGAAGAACAACCAGGTCTCCGGCATCGTGAACCTCTCCCGCAACATGGGCGGGGACATCGGCATCGCGCTGGTGACCACGCTGATCGCGCGGCGCTCGCAGTTCCATCAGGCGCGGATGGTGGAACACGTGGTCCCGTCCGGCGAGCTCAACGCCCGCCTCGCGGCGATCGCGCAACACCTGCAGCAGCTCGGGGTCGGAGCGGTGCAGTCGACGAAGATGGCGTCCGCGCAGCTCTACGGCGAGGTGATCAAGCAGGCGCAGACCCTCGTCGGGACCGACGCGAAGCGTTCCGAGCATCGCGGTGTAGAGCCGGATGCTGAAGTCGGGCTGGTGGATGGACGTCCGTGCGACCACGCGGTCGCCTTCGCGACGGACGTCGATGGTCAGGGGGCGCTCGCGGCCGTGGAGCGCGAGCATTCCCTCCAGGCGCGTCCCGGCTGCCCCGGCGAGAACCGGTAGGCTCGCACGGAACTCGATCCAGGGATGACTCTGCGCATCCAACACCTCGCGCGCGATGGTTGCCTCGATCTCGCGCCGGTCGCGTTCCGACAGGGCACCGGGAGCATCCTGGCCGCCGACGCTCGCGCAGACGACCCGAAGGGACGCCGCATCGAATCGCCCCCGGATGCTATCGGGATCGATGGCCACCTCGAACCGCTCCACCCGCAGCTTGAGATCGTGCCCGATGCCGGCGAGGAGCCCGGCCTTCTTCGTGAACACGAGGCACTCGGCGCTCGCCGCGTCGAAGCGTGCCGTCGTCATCGCGGCCCGGGAGCCGCGCGGGGAGCTCTCATCCGGCGGTGACGATCCGGGTGAGCAGGGGCCACCCCCAGAACACGCCGAGCCCGATGGAAAAGAGGCCCGTCGCTGCCGCCAGGGCGCGGGCGGCGCCGGGTCGACGCCCGAGATGGGCGAGCGGCCATCCGACCAGACCGGAGAGCGCGGCCATGCCGAGGATCGATCCGAATCCGAAGAGCGCCACGTACGCGAGCCGGGCCCCGCTGCTCGGCAGGCTCGCCAGGGCGACCGCGGTGAGCGCTCCGCTGCCGGCGAGGCCGTGCACGATCCCGACGACCAGCGGCCTGCCCGCGAGCGTCCAGCGACCGAGATGAACGTGACGGGAAGCCGCCTCGTGCTCGTGATGCGTTCCGCCGTGCGCGTGCAGCTTCCGCGGCCCAGCAGTTCCTTCGCGGGCGGCGCGGGCCAGGGCGCGGGCGCCGAGCGCGAGCAGCATCAGCGCGACGCCGAGCTCGAAGGCGTCGGCCACACTCGCCGGCAGACCGGCGCGCAGGAAGGTCAGGGCGACCGCGACTCCGAACAACGCGGCGGTGTGGCCGAGGCCCCAGGCCATTCCGAGCAACAGACCCTTGCGCGCACTGCGCTCTTCGACGACCAGCGTCGAGATGGCGGCGAGATGATCGGGTTCACAGGCGTGCCGCATCCCGAACAGGACACCGAGCAGCGATCCGGCAACGGCTTCCATCGCGCGCCGGTGCGTAGCACGAGCGAAGCCGGCTTTCCACCGGCGCGGATCGTCGAATGTCGCCTCAATGGGGTCGGATTGCGAAGGGGCATCTGTTCTGCGAGGGTGCGCCTCGCAGAAAGGGGTGTCGTCATGTCGCACGCTGCGCTCTGGGCGCTTCTGGCCGGCGCTGTGATCGGCTCTGCTTCCGGCCCGGCCGGTGCAGCGTCTTCGAGTCGATGCTGCTCGCGCGCCCCGGCAAGACGACGCCGAACGATGCCCCTTGGCTCGACCACATGCCGGGCCCTCTGCAGCGGTCGCGGCGGCATCTGATTCTCGATCTGAAGCCTTCGGACTACCCGGCGTACGAGGCGTCCTGGAGCAAGCTGCTGGAAGTGCTCGCGCTGCTCAACCGCGAAGGCGTGCGGCTGGTGCCCGGCACCGACGACATCGCCGGATTCGCCCTGCACAGCGAGCTCGAAGCGTGGGCGCAGGCAGGGATCCCGAACGCCGAGGTGCTGCGGATGGCGACCCTCGGGACCGCGCAGTACCTCGGAGTCGACCAGCAAAGCGGCACGATCGCGCGGGGAAAGCTCGCCGACCTGCTCCTGGTCGCCGGCGATCCGACGCAGGACATCAGCGCGATCCGCAAGGTCCGGCTGGTGATGAAAGGCGTCGTCGTCTACTTCCCGGAGGAGATCCACCGCGCGCTGGGGATCTCGCCGTTCGCTCCCGCCGCGCGTCCCGACAGCGGGGCATCGGCGCTCGCGTTGCCGTCAGAGTGAGGCCAGCGAGCGAAAAGTTTCCTGATTCCGGCCTCTGGGGTAGAAGCTTCGGCAGTCGCTCGACAACCCTTCTAACCGGAGATCAAAGATGGCCAAGAAGTCGCTGGAGTCGCTCGTCATCGCAAGCAAGGCGAAGGGCGTGCTCAAGAAGGCGGGCTGCAATACCGCCGGAGACGCGTTCACCGCCCTGAACGAGTACATGTACTGGCTGCTGGAGCAGGCGGCGAAGCGGGCCAAGGCAAATGGCCGCAAGACGGTGCGCGCGCACGACTTCATGAGCTGAGTTTCGAGGTCTTCGCGACAGGGCCGCGGTGTGCCGGGGAGCTCCCGGGCCGCGGCCTACGACGCCGCGGGCGACACCGTCGAGGTGCTCGCAGTGTTCGCCTTTGGGACCGCCGATCCCGGAGGCGCACACCGGTTCGCGCATGCTCCACGATTCTCTTCCGGATGGCGTGGCATCTGGCTTGCGTTTGAGAAGGTCATGGGCGGGTTGCGTCTCGCGGTCCGGACTCTCTGGCGCACTCCCGGGTTCACGGCCGTTGCCGTGCTGGTGATCGCGCTTGGGGTGGGAGGAAGCACGGCGGTGTTCAGCGTGCTGCGCGGCGTGGTGCTCCGGCCGCTAGGCATGCCGTCCCCGGAGCAGCAGGCCGTTCGTCGGATACGGGGGGAGCACCGCGCGGGCGCGCAGCTCTAACGCGCGCGGATGCCGAGCGTATTGCCGAGCAGCGCCGCCCGCACGCGCCGTGCCCGCTCGCGCGCGCGACGGGCACGCGCAATCCGGCGGAGGGGCCGGCAGGGACGCCGATGCGCAGCTCGGTTTCGCTGCCGGCGCCTTCAAGCTCGTATACGTACTCGGTATTCACCAGCCACTTCCGATGCACGCGCAGGAGGGTCCGGCCGAAGGAAGCCTCGACGGCGGCGAGCGAGAGGTCGACGTCGAACCGCCCGCGCGCGGTATGGACGTAAGCGAGGCGTTCGGCCGCCTCGAACGCCCACACTTCCTCGAGGCGAACGAAGACCAGCGCCCGCTTCCTGCGGGCGACGATGCGCGATGGCGCGCCCGCGGCGTCCGGCTCCAGCCCGGGTTGCACGTGCACGTGACCGCTCCCGATGGACTGCGAATGCGCGATCCGCGGCCGGCGCTGACGGTGTTGCGCTGTGCGCAAGAGATCGTCACCAACGCCGTCCTGCATGCGCGCGCCCAGAACCTGTGGCTCGAGCTGAGCCAGCACGACGGTGTGCTATCGCTGAGCGCGCGCGACGACGGCCGCGGTGCCTCCGAGCTCGGAGGAGAAGCTTCAGCGCAACGAGCTTGTACGTTTCAAGTCAATCGCCGCCTGTCCCCCAGGCGTGAGCGGGCCGTGGCGAACGATGACCACTTCTGGATTCCCGCCGATACCGGCTTCGTCGCTGACCGGCCGCGCGACGTCCTTCACTAGCGCCTGGAAGTCCTTGCCTTCGATGCCGGTCTGGAAGTGTGCAAACCAGTTCGCCGCATCGGCGGCTGAGTCCGCCATGCAGTGATGGTAGAGGCTATCGCCGTAACGCCGGACTCCGAATTCGCGCATGCTTCTCTCCTCCCTCGGGCGCGACCAAAGATAGGCATCGAGCAGGCTTGCGTCTTGCCCGGCCGAAGTAGAGGCCTGCGCCCGAGGGCTATCGCGCTGTTCGCCGCCGATGCGTCAGTGCGCGTCTCGGATGGAGGCGGCTCTCCACCAGCCTTCACTGTTGCAATGCTCGCATTGACCCCAGACGCGGTCGATGTTCATCCGCTTTCCATCGCGCTCTTCGATGTGGCTCGGGTGGCGGCTCGTCTCGGTCACTCTTCCGGCGCACCGGGCGCAGTTCGCGATGCCGTGCTCATCGACGTGACAATGCGTGGGATCCACAAAGGCCAGTATATCACGCGAGCTTCCCATTCTGCCGGGCGCCCGTTCATTCGGGCGGCGCACCCACCTGAACGCATGGCGGCACACGCCAGCTGATGTCGTCGATCGGCTGGTCCAACGTCCTTTCCATTCCCGGCGGCGGTGTCGACATTCCGAAAACGCGGAGGACCGATGCGCACTTTCGTGCTGCTTTGCGCTCTCCTGGCTGCTTGCGGACCGGTCAGCTCCTCCGGTACCGGTTCGGTCGGCAGCCCTTCGGCTGATGCCGGGACGCCGCCGGACACCGACGGCGGTACCGTGCAAGAAGGAATCGACGCTGGACGCCCTGTACGGCTGTTTGGTCTGCGCATCACGGTAAACGGCCAAGGCTCCATCCAGTCCAGCCCCGCAGGCATCAACTGCGGGCAGGTCTGCGCGGCGTCGTTCGACCAAGGAACCTCGGTTGCGCTCACCGCGGCTCCTGCGAACGGCTTCCGCTTCGATAGCTGGGGCGGGGCCTGCAGTGGACCCGGCGGGTGCACCGTGGCGATGCAGGGCGAAACCCAGGTCTCAGCCACCTTCGCAGCGATCCCGCCCACCCAGCACTCGATGACGGTCATTCTCACGGGAACAGGCAGTGGAACCGTCTCTTCCCAGCCGAACGGTATCGATTGCGGAACCACTTGCTCCGCTTCGTTCGATGAAGGCGTCGGCGTGACTCTCACTCCGGCGGCGACCGCCGGCTCCCAGTTCGACGGATGGGGAGGCGCCTGCGCCGGAACGGGCAGTTGCGCGGTGACGATGAATCGCGAGCAGATCGTCGCGGCGCGCTTCCAACCTGTCGCGCCGCCGCCACAGAAGCTCGCCTACTCGATCACGGAGGTCCCCGCTGTCGAGGGAAGCACTTCTCTCCTTGCGAACGCGATCGACGGCCGCGGCGACATCGTCGGCACCTACTACGTCCCGAACAACAGCGGCGAGGTCGATGCGCGCGCTTTCCTCTACGATGCGAGCAAGGGCACCACCCAGCGGATCGCGGGCAACGACGGCAGCACGATCCAGATGGCGAACGGCGTCAACGATTCGTTGGCGGTGGCGCTCGCAACGGACGCGCGGCCCGGACTCCACCAGCACGGGTTCCTCTGGCGCGACATCGGCCAGACGGAGATCGGCGCGCTTCCGCCGGGGCCGAACGGTGCGCAGACGGCTGCCACCGCCATCAACCAGCGCGGTTGGATCACGGGATGGTCCCTGGGCGCGAAGAACTTCCAGCGCGCGATCCTCTGGGACGGGTCGACTCTCCACGATCTCGGTTCCGCGGACGGCAACTGGAGCTACGGGTACGCCATCAACATCGACGGAGTCGTCGCCGGCGCGACCAGCGTGCCGAATGACGAGTTCCACCAGCACGCCGCGGTCTTCCAGAACGGCACGGTGAAGGACCTCGGCACGCTCGGCGCGTACACGGCCACCGCCTTCGGCATCAACGACCGCGGC
>VBKQ01000030.1 GCA_005879505.1 Deltaproteobacteria bacterium | reverse complement strand
GCGTTCCGCGCCGCTGCGCCTCTTCGTCGAGGCAGCCAAAGAATTCTCCGTTCGCAAATTGAAGGGCGCTTGACGCAACCAGGTTCACTGTCAAGCCTGGCTTAATGGCCCGTCCGTTCGACGACATCTAGTCCGTGACCGCGACCGCGCGCATCCTGGCCGGCGTCAGTCGAACTCGTTTCAACCCGCCAGGGCGGATCGAATGGAGGCCATATGAACAACGCGACACCAACGAGCTTGTCCTTCGAAGGTAAGGTAGCGCTCGTGACCGGCGCCGCTCAGGGCATCGGGCTCGCGACCGCGCAAGCTTTCGCTGCCGCAGGCGCGGCCGTGGTCATGGCAGATGTCAATGAAGCTGCGGCACGGTCTTGTGCAGAGCAACTGCTCGCCGCAGATCACAAAGCGATGGCGGTTCGCTGTGACGTGGCCGATGAAGCGCAGGTCAAGGCCATGCTCGACAAGGCGGTATCCACCTTCGGTCGGCTGGATGCGGCGTTCAACAATGCCGGCGTGCAGACTCCTCCCGTGGAGACCGCCGACTCCAGCGGCGACGAATTCGATCGCACCATCGCGATCAATCTCCGCGGCGTCTGGAGCTGCATGAAATACGAGCTGCGTCAGATGCGCGCCCAAGGAAGTGGCGCGATCGTCAACTGCTCCTCGCTCGGCGGGCTCGTGGGCCTTCCGGGCCGAGCCATCTATCACGCGTCGAAGCACGGGGTGATCGGGCTGACGAAGAGCGCTGCGCTCGAATATGCAACCAGGGGCATCCGCATCAACGCCGTCTGCCCGGGGGTCATCGAAACGCCGATGGTCGCAGCCATGCTGGCGAGCCAACCGAATGCGATGAAGGAGATAATGAGGGACCAGCCGATTGGTCGGCTTGGTCGAGCGGAGGAGATCGCCGCCGCGGTCATTTGGCTTTGCAGCCCTGGGGCGAGCTTCGTCATCGGTCATGCGCTTGCGGTCGATGGCGGGTACACGGCGCACTGATCACCGGGAGGGTCGATGGTGACGATGAGTATGCTTCCGCGAGCGATGGTGTGGGTTTGCTTGACGCTTGCAGCGTGCGCCCAAACGCAAAGGACAACGACGATGGACAGACCAGATGGTGTCCCGGTGGTACCAACGCTCGACGACGTTCGGGCAGTTTCGCCCGCGCTCGCGCGATACACGCAGGGTCCGCTTCTCGGCGACCTGTGGAAGCGCCCCGGCCTGTCGCCGCGGGATCGCAGCATTGTGACGCTGTCGGCGTTGATCGCGCGCAATCAGTCGGTCGAGATGCCGTACCATTTCAATCTGGCGCTCGAGACTGGCGTCAAGCCCGGCGAGATTTCCGAGATCATCACGCATCTCGCGTTCTACTCCGGCTGGGCGAATGGCACATCCGCCGTCGTGATTGCGAAAGACGTCTTCGCCAAGCGCGGAATCACATCGAACCAGCTTCCACCAGCGACGGGTGATCTGCTCCCGCTCGAGGAGGCGGCTGAGGCACAGCGCGCCGCTCGCGTCGAGGAGAGCTTCGGCTCGGTCGCGCCAGGTGTCGTGCAGTACACCTCGAATCTATTGTTCCGCGAGCTCTGGCTGCGCCCCGGCCTGGCACCGCGGGATCGGAGCCTGGTGACGGTGAGCGCGCTCATCGCCACCGGTCAGGTTGCGCAAATCCCGTATCACCTGAACCGGGCGATGGATCATGGTCTGACGAAAGCGCAGACCTCCGAGGTGCTCACGCACCTGGCCTTCTATGCGGGCTGGCCCAACGTCTTCTCCGCTCTGCCGGTCGTCAAGGACGTCTTCGAGAAACGGCCGAATTAGCCCATCAGGTTCTCAAACCACGCCCGCGAGCATCAGCGGGAGCGTCCGGATGCGTTGGCCGGTGAGGACGAAGATGGCGTTGGCGATGGCCGGGGCCACGGGAGGAACGCCAGGCTCACCGATGCCGCCCGGCGGTCCGTCGCTTTCGACGAGCTCGACGTGCAGCGCGCGCGGCGCCTCCGGCATCCGGACGAGTCGATACGTATCGAAATTGGACTGCTCGGTGACGCCCGCCTTCATCGTCGCGCCGCCGTAGAAGGCGTGGCTCATGCCAAAGATCAGCGCCCCTTCCATCTGTGCACGGGCGCGCTCCAGGTTGACCACGGTGCCGGCGTCGGCGGCGAGCCACGCCTCGTCGACCGCGATCTTGCCGAGCGCGTTCTTCTTCACCGACACCACAACGGCCACGTACGTCAGGAAGCTCCGGTGCGCAGCGAGTCCGAGCGCGCGGCCGGAGCGATCGCTCCATCGCGCCATGGAGGCAACACGCTCGATCACACGGCGCAGCCGGCCCGTGTCGATCGGGTGCTTGTCCAGCGAAGCACCGTAGTTGCGTAGCTTGTCTACACCGAGCTCTTGCAGCGTTACCAAGCGCGGCGGTCCGAACAGCTCGAGCAGGTTGTCGCGTGGATCCTTGCCGTGCGCGTACGCGAGCTCGTCCATGAACGAGCCAGCCGAGAAGCCGTGGAAGATGTTGTAGACGGAGCGCAGCCAGCCGATGCGCACGTGCGCGCTCGCGTCGCACGTCTCGGCGCGAACGTTGGGGATCGCGAGCGGCAGGTCGGTGACTCCCTGCTGCAAGTCGCCCGCGCTCGGACCTTTGACGTCCGAGAACGTGGTCGCAATCGGCGGGAACGCCGTCCGCTGCCGCCACGCGGTGACTTTGCCCTCGGCGTCGAGCGCAGCGGTGAGGAGCTGCGTGTTCACCGCGTTGTAGTAGTCGTGCCGCAAGTCATCCTCGCGCGTCCACTGCACTCGCACCGGCGCCTTCGCCTCGCGGGCGAGATATGCCGCCTCGGCGACGAAGTCCGCCTTCGACTTGCGCCCGAACGCGCCGCCGAGGAGCGTGACGTGCGAAGTCACCCGTGACTCGTCGATGCCGAGCGTCTCCGCCGCCTGGGTGCGCGCGTCTTGCGGGTTCTGCGTCGCAGCCCACAGTTCGCACTTGCCGTCCTCGAACCGGGCGATCGCGGCCGGCGGCTCCATCGGCACGTGGGCGAGGTGCGGCACGTGATACTCCGCCTCGATCGTCTTCGCCGCCTTCGCGAGCGCAGTGTCGACGTCGCCCACGTTGCGCGCGGTGTGCCCCGGCTGATGCACCGCCCGACTCAATTCGCTCGCGAAGCGATCGGAGTCGTAGACGGCGTTCGGTCCGTGATCCCACTCGATGCGCAACGCCTCGCGCCCGCGCAGCGCGGCCCAGGTGTTGGTCGCGAGCACCGCGACGCCGCCCCACGGCTGGAATTTGTACGGCGGCTTCGGCTCCGGCATGCGGATGACCTGCTTCACTCCCGGCACGGCCAAAGCCTTGCTGTCGTCGAGCCGCACCACCTTGCCGCCAACCACCGGCGGCCGCGCGATCACCGCGATCAGCATGCCCTCCAGCGGGACATCCGCGCCAAACTTCGCCGCGCCGGTCGCGATCGCGCGCGCGTCCACGAGCGGCAGGTCGCGGAAGACGTGCTTCATCTCGCTGCGCGGCCGCAGCTTGACCGACTCCGGCTTCGGAACCGGCAGCCTGCCCG
Organism: Deltaproteobacteria bacterium; assembly: GCA_005879505.1. Classification (GTDB taxonomy): domain Bacteria; phylum Myxococcota; class Myxococcia; order Myxococcales; family 40CM-4-68-19; genus 40CM-4-68-19. The sequence goes on along the minus strand of VBKQ01000030.1, from coordinate 1,393 downwards.
CCGCGTCCGCGAGCTCGCCGAAACCGAGCGACCGGCTGCCGTTCCAAACCGCGTGGTCGCGCGCGGTCAGTGACCCCGCCGGCACGCGCCACCGCTGCGCCGCAGCCGCGATCAGCATCTCGCGGGCGGTGGCCGCGGCGCGCCGCAGGTCCTCGTACTCGCCGCGGATGCTGTTCGAGCCGTCGGTGTTCTGATCGCCGTACTTCTTGTCGCCGTCCGCCTGCTCGATCTCGACGCGCCCGGGATCGGCGCCGAGCTCGTCGGCGAGCAGCGCCGGGATGGTGCTGCGCACGCCCTGGCCCATCTCGGAGCGGTGGTTGACCAGCGTGACCTTGCCGTCGCTTGCGACGTGGATGAAGACGTTCGGGCGCAGCCCTTCCGAACGTTCCTTCAACGCTTCGTCGCTGGTCTTCGGCTTCTTCGGACTTTGGGCGGCGAGCGTGCGTCCGGCCACCGCGACCAGCAATCCTCCGACGAATTCGCGCCGCAGCATCACTTCACCCCCGCGGCGCGCTTGATCGCCGCGCGAATGCGCGAGTACGTGCCGCAGCGGCAGATGTTGCCGGCCATCGAGCGGTCGATCTCATCGTCGCTCGGCTGCGGCGTTTCAGCGAGCAGCGCCGCCGCGGTCATCAGCTGCCCTGCCTGGCAGAATCCGCACTGCGGCACCGCCAGCTCGCACCAGGCGTCCTGCAGCGCACGGTTTTCGAGACCCTCGATCGTCGTCAGCTTCCTGCCAGCCGCGCGCGAAATCGGCGTCACGCAGGATCTGACCGCCTCGCCGTCGAGGTGCACCGTACAAGCGCCGCACAGCGCCTGCCCGCAGCCGTACTTGGTGCCCGTGAGCCCGAGCAGATCGCGCAGCGCCCAGAGGAGCGGCATCTCCGGATCGGCGTCCACATCGTGCGTCCGTCCGTTAACGTTCAGGCGAATCATTTCGCTCCCTCCGGCGGGCATTCGGCGCCCGTCTCGACCCAGGCCTGCACGATCCGGCCGAGTTCTTCCTGCGTGCCGGGCGCGGGGTTGCGGCCGTGCCCCGGGTTCCATCCCCACGCCACCAGCTTGTCGTGAGCGTTGTGCTCGACGGTCTCCGCGAGCGAACGGCGGCCGTTGCGCGCCGGGTCCTTCATCTGCTCGCAGATCGCGTGCGGCGACTGGCCGACCCAGGCCATCTGAATCGGCGCGAGCTGCCAGTGCGGCGCGCCCGGCACCGTGGCGAGCTCGAGGTTGTGGTCCTGGTGGCAGCCGGTGCAGCGCATCCCGGCGACGCCGCCGTCGTCCTTGCCGCGCACGACTGGCGGGTCGTGGCGGTGCATGTCGATCCCTTGCGCGGGAGTGTCGCCGCTCGGATGGCAGTTGGCGCAGCGCGGATGGAGGAAGACGCGGCTCGCCT
>VBKQ01000360.1 GCA_005879505.1 Deltaproteobacteria bacterium | reverse complement strand
GCTCGCTCTTCGGGTACAGGGCGACGAAAGCCCTGAACTCCTTCGCGGCCAGGGCGTAGTCCTTCTTCTGCTCGTACAGCTGCATCACGTACTTGAACTGCGCGCCCTCGGCGATCCGGGCGACCTCGCCCCGGAACTTCGAGCCCGCGGGACAGAGCTCGGGGTTCTCCAGGAACCGCTGGGCCAGGCCGCTCAGTGCCTGCCACTGCTCCTTGGTGTTCAGGATGTCCAACGACAGGTGCGCCGCCTTTTGCGACCAGGCGTCCGTCGGCCAGCGGAGGATGATCTCGCCGAAGCGCTTCGCCGCCTCCACGTAGTGGTGTCGCTCATAGAAGACGAAGGCGGCCTTGTACCGGATGACGATCTCGTCCTTTGCTCCCGGCGCCAGCCGCAGGTAGCGATCGCAGGCAGCGATCAGCTTCTCCTCGTTGACCGGGATCCGCTGCTCCTCGACGTCCCGCGCGAATGCTTCGATCTGCAGCTTGCGGCTGCGATCGAGCTGCCCCTTGTCCCGGCCCTCCTCGATCTTCGCCGAGTCGCCGAGCTCGCGCTTCTTCAGCTTGCCCTTGGCGGTATCGACCGACTTCTCCAGGGCGAGGATGGCGTTGTACGCCGCGCGCCGGGCGTGCGGACCCTCGGGCGCCTTCTCCACCACCTTCCCGTACTCCTCCGCGGCGGCGTCCCAGTCCTCGAGGGCATAGAGGATCTCCGCCGAGTAGAACCTCATCGAGACCGCGCTCTCGCTCTGTGGGAAGGTTTCCAGGTACTGGCGGTAGATGTCGCGGGCGAGCCGGTACGTCGCTGCGCTCTTCGTCTTGATCGCCTCCTGGTGGTAGTCCTGCACCAGCTCGCGCAGCGCGCCCTCCGCGAGATCGTTGGCTTCCGCGACCGCGCCGTTCTGCGCCATGTTCGCCTTCGCCCATCCGCTCTGCGGCCCGTATTCGGAGACCATCCTCTTCATCTCGGCGAGGACCTGGTCGCGCCGGTTCAGCTTGTCGCAAGCGAGCACGATCTTCTGCTGCCAGGAGGGCGCGCGCGGATGGTGGGGAGACCGCTCTTCGAGGATGCGGTAGACGCGGATCGACTGATCGAACTTCCCGTCGTCGAAATAGGTCGCTCGGCGCGCATCTCGCCCTCGGAGTACGCGATCACCTCCTGGAACTTGGCGATCGCCGCCTGGTAGGCGCCGGCGTTGTAGTCGCACCAGGCGAGCTTGTAGAGGGCGAAGGGGTAGACCTTCGGCAGCCGGAACGAGGCCGCTTTCGCGAATGCCTCCCGCGCGCGCCGCAGGTCGTTGCGCGCGAAGAAGTGCTCTCCGATCTGCACGTACGCGTCCGGGACGAATCGGCTCTGGGGGTATTGCCGGATGAGCGCGCCGTAGTCCGCGATGCCCTGCTCCTTGTCGCCGCTCTCGTAGAGGTTGTGCCCGGCGACGAAGAGGACCTCGTCGCGCCGCTCGTACGCCGGATATCGCTCGAGGATCTCCCGGTAGAGCTGGACCGCCTGCTTGCGGTACCCCTCGCTGCGCCGCGCGTCGAGCCTGGGCTCCTCGCCTTGGCTCTTCTCCAGCCACTTGGTGGAGGCGTCGTCATGCTCCCGGATCTCTTCGGAGACGGCGTAGCGCGCCTTCTCCCACCACAGCTCCGAGAGCTGGAAGTAGAGGTCGGCGCGGCGATTGCCCTCCGGCATCCGCGGGATGATGGCGCGCAGGTCCTCGATCATCTCGTCGCGCTTGCGGTCCGCCGCGGCGTCGCGCTCGCGGTCCTCGGCGGACGATTGAGCGGCCGCCGCCCAGGTGGCCGGCGCGAGGACGAGGAGCAGCGCTACCACGGCGCGCGTCATTCGCCCTTGCCCCCGGCGCACGCGTCCTTGACCGTGTAGCGGTAGTAACCGATCTCGTCCGGCCAGTACTCGCCGTCGAACGGCCAATATTCGTGGCCGGCCTGGGGAACGCCGGGACGGTGTAGCTGCTGCGAGGCGAGCTGCCCATCCGCGTCGAAGCGGGTCTCCAGCATCTCCTTCTCACCTTTGGTGGTCTCGAAGGCGATCAACTCCTTGTCTCCCTCGAGCACCTCGATGAGCCGCGCCATGTCCGCGAGGCGGCCCTGGATGAACTTGCCCGCGAGCCGTTCCGACAGCTGTTTCTGCCGGCCGATGCCGTCGAGCAACTCGTCCTTCAATGCCCCGCTGAGCTTGGGGTCTGCCCGTACCCGGGAGGCCTCCTGGTCGAGGGCCTCCAGATACGCGCGCATCGAGACGACGCGCTCGTTCTTCCACAAGTCATGCTGCACGGCCCGGGGAAGGCGTGCATCCGCTGGCTGCAGCATCCGCCAGTACTCGTCCAGCGCCGGCTCGGACTGCAGCACTTTCTTCATCTGGTCGCGCATCGGCAGGTATTCGCGGTCGAACTGCGCCAACACCTTTTTTACCTCGTGATACAGGCAGCGCTGCTGGTAGAGGATCGCCATCAGATTGAGCGACTCCGGCACGAACTCGTCGCTCAGGTGGGGAGACTGCAGGCTGTGCAGCTTCCCCAGGGCGGCGCCCGGATCGCCTTTCTGCAGATCGGCGTACGCCCCTTCGAACAGAGCCTCGTCCCAGTGGCGGGAGAACCGGGGCACGTTCTCGTACGCGGCGCTCGCCTCCGCATAACGGTGCAGCGCGTACAGCGTGCGCCCGAGGGCGATCCAGGCGAGCTCCTTCAGCTCGCCTCCGGCGCCGGGAAGGACGGCGAGAGCGCGGAACGTCGCCGCCGCGCTCTGGGGATCGGTCCGCTCTTGCAGCAGACCTTTCACGTATTGCGCCTGCGGATAGGCGCCGGTCTCGGGCGGCACCTGCTCCGCGAGACCGGCCGCCTGCTCGAATCTTCCGGCCCGATAGCCGAGCAGCGCGAGCGACGCACGGATCCTGGCCAGCCTTTGCGGCGCGAGCGCCGAGAGCGGCTCGCCGTACGCTTTCTCGAAGAGATTGGGCGCGACCACGTCGTCGCGGAGCCGCTCCGCGGCGGAAGCAGCTGCGTCGATCGCTTTCAGGTAGTACGGATTCGCCGGCCCCGCGCTCACGATCGCCGCGTAGTGTGCGAACGCGCTGAACGAGAAGCCCATTCGCTCCAGACCCTGCGCGAGGTGATACTCCGCCTCGGCGCTCACGGGGCCGTCTTCGGCGGCGGCAGCAGCGGAAGCGAGCAGGATGACGGAGAGGAATCGGCGCATGGCTGACGTCCTCAGAAGAGCCAGCTGACGCCGGCCTGGAAGGCGATGTTGTTGATCACGTCGGCCGAGGGCCGGGCGAGGAGGTCTTTCGCGGCGCCGGCATTGAGCTGCGCCTGGGCCCCCGGCGCTCCGAAGGCGCGCTCGTCGCAGCCGGGGGAAAGGCCCGTCGCGGTCTGGCCGTTCGCTTCCGCGATCTCGATCTTCGCCGCATCGGCTTGATTGCAGCCGTTCACGCGCGAGACGTAGCCGGAATAGGCGAAGTCGCGCAGTTCGACGCGGACCGTGAGCTGCTCGCCGAGGAAGACCCGCAGCCCCAGCCCGAGCGACGCGATCGGACGAAACCCGGTATCGCCAAACGTGCGCCCGGTGCTCGGGTCGGACGACGGGCGCAGCTGCACCCGCGTCTTCGCCGCCCCGAGCCCCGCGTTCAGGTACATTCCCAAGCGCAGGATCTTCCCGTCGAAGACGTTCAGTTTGCCGTAGACCGGCATCAACTCCAGCCCGGCGAGGGCGGCGTAGCGGAGGAGGAACGCCTCGGCGCTCTCGGGCGCCACGCGGCCCTTGGTGAGCAGCTCCTCGGAGAGAGCGCTCTGGACCGAGACCGGGAAGTACCAGACGCCGACTTGCGCGGCGAGGTTCTCCCGTAGGTGGTAGGCCACTTCCGCGGCGACTCCGGTGTGCACGGTGAATTTCGGGTTCACCTGCGTATTTCCGAAGAATGACAGCTCCCAGCGGCCCGACTCGGTGAAGGGGCGCTTCTCCAGGACATGGACGCGCACCGGGTCCGGATCGGCCTGCTGCGCCGCCGCCGCTCCGCAGACCAGCGATGCGAGAACGAGGGTCCGCATGATCAGAACAGGAACGACATGCCGCCGGTGAACATCGCGATGGCGGCGAGGTAGTGGCTGGGGGAGCCGCTGGAGGGCTGCGTCAGGTCGTTGGCGCGCTTGTACGAGGAGCGGAAGAGGTATCCGCGAACTTCGCTCACGAGGCTCCAGCGCTGATTGAAGTAGAAGCGCACGCCGGCGCCCGCGATCCCGGTTCCCGTGAGCGCGTCGCTCTGCTGGAAGCTCTGGCAGACGCCCGTGCCCGGATCCGCGCACAGGTTGACCGACTCGCGGTGGATCTGCGCAATCCCGGCGCCGCCGAGCAGGAAGGCCTGGAAGTGCACCCGCAGCTCGGAGGCGAGGTTGAGCTTGCCGTAGATGGGCGCGACCCGCGCCACCGCGAAGCCGCCGAGGCGCAGCTGGTTGTCGTTCCTGAACTCGTCACCCACCTGTCCCGCGGTCCGCGGGCGCAGATCGCCGCGCACGTTGCGCGCCAGGTCGGAGAGCCCGGTGTGGTTGAGCAGCGCCTCCGCGCCGAAGTCGAGCCACTCGTTCGGGTGGTAACTGAGCGAGAGAAGGCCTCCGATCTGATCGATCAGGGCGTTGTTCAACGCGATGCCGAAGGAAGCTCCCGCCTCCCAGCGGCCGGTCATGGCATGGAGCTTCCGCTGCACGACGGTGGGCGCGCCGTCGGGGCCGTACACGATCTCTTCCGCCGGCGCGCCGGACGCACCGAGGAAGCAGAGGCCGGCGAGAACGTGGAGAGCGAACATCGGGCGGCGCATCGCGGGGTCTCCCTCAGGGCGTAGAAGCTGTTGCGCGCCCGCCCGCACGGCAAGGTCGTGCGCCTGAACGCTTGCCGCGAACCGTTGAGCGCCAGACGCATCGGTGGTGTCGGCCCCACCTGCGCGCACAGCTGCTCACCCCGCGAATTGTGGCCGCTTCCTTGGCGCATGGTATCGATCCCGCGATGGGGGATCCTCAGAGCAGCACCGGGGCTCCGCGCGCGCCGGAGGCGAGCGCCGCTGCGCTGCCGCTGCACGAGGGAATCGTCCGGGTCAAGGTGCCCGGCGAGAAGATCCTGCCGTTCCTCGCCAGGGTTTCGTTGTTCAAGAACGCACCGAAGGAAGTCGTCACCAAGGTTTCCACGCTCCTCCAAGGCCTGGAGTGCGCCGACGGCAGCGAGGTGGTCAGCGCGGGCAAGGTGAACGACGGGCTCGGGATCCTCTTCTCCGGCAAGGCGCAGGTGCTGCTGCCCTCCGCGGGCGGCGAGCTGGTGCCGGTCGAGGAATTAGTGCCCGGAGACCACTTCGGCGAGGTCGGGGCGGTGCTGGGCAAGCCGAGTCCCTATTTCGTCATCGCGACCGACGTCTCGCGCGTCCTCTGGCTCCCGGCGGCGATCCTGCAGGGAATGATGGGCAGCGTGCCGGCCGTCAGCGAAGCGCTGGCGAAGGGGCTCGGCGAACGCGTGGTGGCGTTCGCCGGAATCGAAAGACACGGCTCGCTCGAGCTGATGACGGACATCGAGGCCGAGCTGCTCCAGGCCGTCGAGCCCGTGGTGGAAGGGATTGGGCCGCAGGCGGCACTGCCCGTGGCCGACATGTCCGGGATGATCTCCTTCGCCGAGGTGCGGGATTTCGATCTCTCCCCCACCGTGCTCGCGATGGTCCCGACCAAGCTCATCCGCAGCTTCCGGCTCCTGCCCGTGAAACTGGCGGGCAATCTGCTCACCATCGCGATGGTGAATCCGCGCGACAATGCCGCGCTCGCCGAGCTCAAGCGGACGTTGCAGACCGTCCAGATCGCCCCGGTGGCCATCGGCCTGGAGGACTTCAACTCCGCGTTGGTCCGGCTCAAGCTGCTGGACGACTCGGGCCCGAAGAAGTCCGGCGGGCCGCGCATCAATCCCGATTCCTTCCAGTTCGAAACCATCGCCGAACAGGACCGCGCGGGCGACGCGCGCGCGGTGGGCGACGACGCCATCCGCCTCGTCAACCGGATCATCGCGGCCGGCCTCGAGCGCGAGGCGAGCGACATCCACCTCGAGCCGACGACGCAAGGGTTCCGAGTGCGGTTCCGCGTCAACGGCCTGCTACAGGACTGGACCGAACCGATCCCGGCGAGCACCTCCCTCAAGGGCGTCACCGCGCGCATCAAGGTGCTGGCCGGCCTCGACATCACCGAACGGCGGCTGCCGCAGGACGGCCGGATCGGCGTGACTGCGGGAAAGCGCGAGATCGATCTGCGCGTGTCTACCTTGCCGGCGAACCGGGGCGAGAAGATCGCCCTGCGCATCCTGGAAGCGGCGGGAAGCACGCGGGCGCTGGAGCAGATCTTCCTCGAGCCTGGGGTGCTCGCGGCCGCCCGGAAGGCATTGAACCGGCCCTACGGCGGGATCATCATCGCCGGACCCACGGGCTCGGGAAAGACTTCGTCGCTCTATGCGCTGCTGAACGAGCGAAAGGTCACGCGTCCTGACACCAACATCATGATGGTCGAGGACCCGATCGAGTATCGCCTCGCTGGCGTCACGCAGGTGCAGGTCAATGCAGCTGCCGGGCTCGGATTCGCGCAGGTGCTGCGCTCGATGCTGCGGCAGGATCCCGACGTGATCGTGGTCGGCGAGATGCGCGACGAGGACACGGCGCAGATCGCCCTCCAGGCGGCGATGACCGGCCACCTCCTGCTCACCTCGCTGCACGCCAATCATGGGCTGGCGGCGCTGCAGCGCCTGGAGAATCTCGGCGCCGGCCGCGCCCTGGTCGCGCAGTCGATCCACCTGGTGCTCGTCCAGCGCCTGGTGCGCAAGCTCTGCTCCGCCTGCCGCAAGCTCGAGCCGCCGGCGCCGGCCCTGCTCGAATCGCTGGTCGCGCGCAAGATCGTCGACAAGGGCCAGCAGACGCTGCCGCGCGCGGTAGGCTGCGACGCTTGCGCGGGGACGGGGTACGTCGGACGCGCAGCCGTGGTCGAGGCGCTGCAGATCACGGACGCTGTGCGCGAGGCGATCGCCGCGGACCGCCCGCTTCCCGACGTCCACAACATCGCGCGCGAGAGCCGCGCGCTGGTGCCCTTCATCGACTACGCCCGGCACCTGCTGCAGAAGCAGATCATCAGCGCGAGCGAGGTGCTGCTGTCGCTGGCCGACTAGCCGCTCCCGCGCCGCAGGCGCGGGTATGCGGCTATTGTTTCGAGGCTGTACGGATCATGACATGCGCTCTACTTGGAGTGGATGGGTGCCGCGCCGGCTGGGTCGCGGCAAGCGATCGCGGCGCTCGCGTATACCCGACATTCGCGGAGATCGTCGCGCAGCGCTTCGATCTGATGCTCATCGACGTGCCGATCGGTCTCCTGCAGGCGGGTCCGAGGCACTGCGACCTGCAGGCGCGCAACCTGCTCGGCGCGCGAAGAAGCTCCGTCTTTCCGGCGCCCGGGCGCCGGCTGCTGCGCGCGCGCCGATATGGCAGGCAGTGCTCGATCCAGCTGTGGAACATCCTCCACAAGATCCGCGAGGTCGACGAGGCGATGACGCCTCGGCTGCAACGGCGCGTGCGGGAGGCCCATCCCGAAGTGAGCTTCGCGCTCCTGAACGGGGCGCCTCTGCGCTTCGCGAAGAAGAGCGCCGATGGCGAAGCCGAGCGGCGCCGGCTGCTGCGCCCGATCTTCGGCGAGATCCCCGCCGTTCCTGGAGCGGCGCGCGATGACGTGCTCGATGCCTACGCCCTGCTCTGGTCCGCGCACCGGGCGTGGCTGGGAGAGGCGCGCGTTCTCGGCGGAAGCGAGCAGGACGAGCGCGGCCTGGAGTGCGAGATCGTCGGCTGAGTAGAGCTACTTCACGGTGGGCCGGACGATCACGATCGACTTGTCGTAGCCGGGGACGCTGCCGCTGATCAGCAGCAGGTTGTTCTCGGGGACCACGTCGACGACCGTCAGGTTCTGTACCGTCCGCCGGTCGACGCCCATGTGTCCCGGCATCCGCTTGCCCTTGAAGACGCGGCCCGGTGTCTTGCGCTGCCCGACGGCGCCCATGTGGCGGTGGTGCTCGTGGCTGGAAGCGGAGTCGCGCGCTGCGCCCTTCATATGGTGCCGCTTCACCACGCCCGCGAAGCCGAACCCGCGGGTGATGCCGGTCACGTCCACGCGGTCGCCCTTCTTGAAGAGGGCGACGCTGACCTGCGATCCGACGGCGAAGTCGCTGAGCTCCTTCTCCTCGACGCGGAACTCTTTGATCATGCGATGCGGCTTCTGCCCCTTCTTCTTGAACTGGCCGAGATACGGCTTCGTCTTGCGCCGCTCCGCCTTCTTCTCGTCGAGCTCCTCGTAACCGAGCTGTAGGGCGGTGTAACCGTCGCGCTCCTGCGTGCGGTGCCCGAACACCAGATTCGGCGAGGCTTCCACCACGGTGACGGGGACGGCGGCGCCGTCTTCTGCGAACACCGTCGTCATCCCGACCTTCTTGCCGATGAGGCCCTTCGACATCTCGTGCTCCTCGCGCTCCTACCGCGTGATCGCGCGCAGCGTGCAGGGCAGCGGCTGCGGCGGCGGGCCCGAGACCGCGCCGTGCGTAGGGATTGCGTGACTTCGATTCCCCGGTCCCTTGGGGGCCGCGGCTTCTAACACGCGGAACCACGCGGATCAAGTTGGGCAAAAGCGTTCCCTTCCTGCCCCGTGGATCGACCAGGCTGCCGAGCGGAGCGCTCACTGGCACGCCGGCTGCTCGAGGGCTCCCCGCGGCGAGGGGAACCGTCGGTTCCTCCGGGGAGACGGGATGACTGGGGCGGCGGCGTGGAGGGCGGGGGTCTCGCCTCCGGTAATCCGGGGGAGGGGGCCGGCTGGCCGCCAATCGGCGGCCAGCCGGCGCCGTTCGCTGGCGCTGGTGCTCGCCTTCGCCTGCGGCGCGAGCGCGTCCGGCGCCGTGCTGGGACTGGTCAAACGGCCAGACCCTGACGACCGTCTGGCGAACGTGACCTTCACCGCCGCGCTGGCCGTCGAGACAGCGCGCCGGGCGGACGAGCGCGCCCGCCGCGCGGAGGCCGATCTTTCCCTGGCGACGGCGCGCGTCCAGGCGCTCTCCGCTACCAGCACGGAGCAGGAGCTCGCCGATCTGCGGGAAGCGGAGCGCATCGGCGTGTCCCGGTTCATGAAGGACGGAGCGGCGCTGTGGGGCGATGAGCGGCGCCGCGTGATGGCCGCCATCGTCCGCGAAGCCCGACGCAACGGCCTGGACCCGGCGTTGGTGGCTGCGGTGATCCAGGTGGAGTCGCATTTCGATCCCTTCGCCGTATCGAGCGCCGGCGCCTCCGGCCTGATGCAGCTGATGCTGCCGACTGCGCGCTGGCTCCTGGAGAAAGGGCCCGAGCCGAAGAAGGTGCGTCCTGCACACCTCTTCAACCCGGTATTCAACATCGAGCTCGGCACCGGCTATCTCGCGCATCTGATGTCGCGATTCGACGGCGACCTCACCCGCGCGCTGATCGCCTACAACGCAGGTCCGCGCATCGCGCGGTCCCTGCAGCGGGGAAGCAGTTCCTGGCGACGGCTGCATGCCTACCCGAGAAACGTCCTCGCCGCGTACAAGTCGTTCCTGCTGATGCCCGACCAGGTCGCCGCCCGGTAGGCCGAGGCTCGGCGCGCATCCCTGCGGTGGCCAACATAGACGCCGGAGGAGCGCACATGGACAAGAAGAATATCGAAGGCGGTCTGGACAAGACGAAGGGCAAGATCAAGGAGACCGTGGGCGTCGCGACCGGCGATCGCGATCTCGAGGCGGAAGGCAAGGTCGACAACCTCAAGGGCAAGATCAAGGACGTCGCCGGTAACGTCCGCGAAGGGATCAAGGACAAGCTCGACGATCTCGATCGGCCGAAAGACGATCGGAATCCATAGTCGCGGCCGCAGAAGGCGGCCTAGCGACGGATGCCTGGGAACACCAACCAGAGCCCGCCGTCCCGCTCTTCGACGCGTCCCCCCTGAGAGAGGAGGATCTGCGTCGCCAGGTCGAACCCGAGAACGGCCCCGGTGGGATCGCCGCTGGGCCGCTCCTCGGGAGCGGGTGGAACGAGCGGTTTGGGGGCCGTCTCTGCGCGGATGTGCAACGCGGGGCGCTCGCCGTCGGCGCGCCCGGAGATGGACAGGCGCGGGTCGGGCGACGCGCGCGCCATGTGCTCAAGGATCAACCGCAGCGCGCGGCGCAACATCTCCACGTCGCCGACGGTCGAGGCCTCTTCCAGCTCGAGGACCCAACCTTCCGTACGGACACCTTCTTTTTCCGCGAGAGATCGCATCGCCGGCTCGACGAGGTCCTTGATGCCGACGTCCTCACGCTTGAGCTCGTAGCCGTGCTCGAGGAGGCGTTCGATGGTGAAGAAATCGTCGACCAGCCGCCGCATCCGCCTGAGCGCGCGCAGGGAAACCTCGATCATCTTCTCCGCGCGCGCGCCGGCCCGGTCCGCCGGGTCCATCCTCTTCAGCAGATCGCAGGACCAGAGGGCCGTCGCCAGCGGGTTCTTTATCTCATGCGCGACGAAGCCGAGATACTTCCCCCGGGCCCTGGGCGGCATGCGGCGAACCTATGCGCAGGCACGAGAGTGCGCAAGCGAACGGCTGCTCAAGAGTTACAGGTCTAGCGGGCGGGCGGGCATGCAGATCTTACCGGCCGTAGCCATGTACATCCGCCTCCGCGACGTCAAGTCCCTGTGAAGCACCGTCCGGCCGCCCTGGCATCCCACTTGCTCATCGCAATGGAGTCGTTCCAGCCCGGAGGAACCATGCAACCGTCTGCCCTTCCGTCGAGCACCGGCTCGCTTGCCATGTACCTGGCGGAGATCAACAAGTATCCACTCCTCACCGTCGACGAAGAGCAACGTCTCGCCCGGCTATACGCCAGAAGCGCGAATCTCGATGCGGCCCACAAGCTGGTGACCTCGAATCTCAGATTCGTGGTGAAGGTCGCCTACGAATATCGCAGCTACGGCATCAAGATGGCCGACCTCATCCAGGAGGGGAACATCGGACTGATGAAGGCGGTGCAGAAGTTCGATGCCGACAAGGGCATCCGCCTGATCTCCTACGCGGTCTGGTGGATCCGCGCCTTCATCCAGAACTACATCCTGAAGAGCTGGAGCCTGGTGAAGCTCGGGACCACACAGGCGCAGCGCAAGCTCTTCTTCTCGCTGGCGCGCACGCGGCGCGAGCTGGAGAAGTTCGACGGCGTCACCGGCGACATGCAGAAGGCCAGCGAGGGCGCCATCGCCAAGAAGCTGCGGGTGAAGCCCGGCGAGGTGCTCGAGATGCAGCAGCGGATGGAAGGCCGCGACCTCTCGCTCGACGCTCCGATGGGCGAGGACGGCGGCTCCTCGCACGTGGACTTCGTCATGGATGGCGCCGACCTCCCGGACGCCGAGATCGCCGAGCAGGAAGAACGCCACATCGTGCAGGAGCGCGTGCTCGAGGCCCTGGGCCGCCTCGATCCGCGGGAGCGCTACATCATCGAGCAGCGGATCATGAACGACAAGCCGATGACGTTGAAGGAACTCGGCGAGCACTTCGGCTTCTCGCGCGAGCGCGCCCGGCAGCTGGAGATCCGCGCCAAGGCCAAGCTGGAGGCGGAGCTCGGCGAGCTGATGGACGAGCTGTTCCCGAACGAGGAGCGCGCGCCGGTAGCAGAGACCGCGTAGAGCGTCCACGTCAACATAGTCGTGGTCGTAGACGTGAGCGTGGACGGCGACGGCGAGGTGAACCTGGCCGTGAACGGCAGTGGTACCTTCGGGCGATGCGTCGGCTCGCCGGGCTGCCCCCGGTCTACTGGTGGCTGTGGCTCGGATACCTGCTGTCCTCGCTGGGCACCTTCGTCTTTCCCTTCCTCGCGCTGTACCTCTCGTCCCGTGGGATCGACGCCAGGGAGACCGGACTCGTCGTCTCGCTCCTCGGCGTGGGAGCGGTTCTCGCCGGACCCATCGGCGGGCAGATCGCCGACCGCGTAGGACGCAAGCCGGCCCTGCTGATCGCCCTCTTTTTTTCCGCCGCTTCCGCCCTGTACCTCGGCTTCGTCCGATCGCCTCTGGCCATCGCGCCGGGAGTGCTGGCCTTCGGGCTCGGGAGCTCGATGGCGCGGCCGGCGATGCAGGCCATCGTCGCTGACGTCCTGCCGCCCGATCTTCTCGGGCGTGGCTATGCACTCGTCTACTGGGCGTCGAACGTCGGCATCGCCGTCTCCGCCTGGATCGGCGGGGTGCTCGCGGGACGCACCTGGCTCGGCCTCTTCGCGGGCGACGCGGTGACGACGATCCTCTTCGCCGGGCTGGTCTTGTTCCGGGTGCCGGAGTCCCGGCCCGCCCCCGGCTCCGAAGGGCGTGCCCTGGGTTGGACGAACCTGCTTGCCGATCGCCCCTTCCTGGCACTCCTCGTCACGCACTTCACCTTCATGATCGTGTTCTTGCAGTTCCAGTTCGCGCTTCCCCTCGCCGTGGTGCGCAGCGGCTTCGGGACGCAGGAGTACGGCCGCCTCATGGCGCTCAATTGCGCCGCGGTCTTCGTCACGCAGCCCTTCACCTCGCGCTGGTTGCGATCGATCGATCGCGGGACCCTGCTGGCGATCGCCTCCGTCTGCGTCGGGCTGGGATTCGGCGCCTATGCGCTGAGCTCCAACATGCCGCAATTCTACGCGGCCACGCTGCTGTGGACTGCCGGCGACGTGCTGGGGCTGCCTCTGGTCAGCGCCGTCGTCGCGTCCATGAGCCCGGTAGATCTTCGCGGGCGCTACCAGGGCGCGCAGATGCTCGCGCAGGCGCTGGCGATGACCGCTGCACCGCTCGTCGCCGGCGCCGTGATCGACGCATTCGGGCTGCGGACGCTCTGGGCCGGTTGCATCGTCGTCGGCTTCGCCGCGGCCGCCGCGCACGCGCTGCTGGGCGCTGCGCGTCGCCGCCGCTCGGCGCTGGCGGCGTGACGCTCACTTCTTCGCCGCGCGCGGGAACGCGGACTTTCCCGCATAGCGCGCCGAGAGACCGAGCTCCTCCTCGATGCGGAGGAGCTGGTTGTACTTCGCGATCCGATCGCTGCGGCTGGCCGAACCCGTCTTGATCATCCCGCAGTCGCAAGCGACGGCGAGGTCCGCGATGAACGCGTCCTCCGTCTCGCCCGATCGATGGCTCATGACGGTCCGGTAGCCGCTGAAGTGAGCCAGGCGGACGCAGTCCAACGTCTCCGTGAGCGAGCCGATCTGGTTCACCTTGATCAGCACCGCGTTGGCGATGCCCTGCGCGATACCCCGCTGCAGCCGTTGGGTATTCGTGACGAAGAGATCGTCGCCGACGAGCTGCACGGTGGTACCCAGGCGGTCGGTGAGAAGCTTCCAGCCATCCCAATCGTCTTCGGCGTAGCCATCCTCGATGGAGACGATGGGGAAGTCCCTGGCCCAGCCTGCGTAGAGCTCCGCCAGCTGCGCGCGATCGAGGGTCTTGTTCTCACCTTCCAGGACGTACTTGCCGTCCTTGAAGAACTCGCTCGCCGCGCAGTCGAGCGCAAGCACCATGTCGGTGCCGAGCTTGTAACCGGCCTTGCCGATGGCCTCGGCGATCACCTCCAGCGCCTCCCGGTTCGACTTCAGGCTGGGCGCGAATCCGCCTTCGTCGCCGACCCCGGTGAAATAGCCGCGCCCCTTGAGCACGCCTTTGAGAGCATGGAAGACCTCCGCCCCCATGCGCAGCCCCTCGGTGAACGTCGGCGCTCCCCAGGGGACGACCATGAACTCCTGGATGTCCACGTTGGAATCGGCGTGCGCGCCGCCGTTGAGGATGTTCATCAACGGAACCGGGAGCGTGCGCGCGTTCACCCCGCCGAGATAGCGATAGAGGGGAATGCCGAAGCTCATGGCGGAGGCGCGGGCGGCGGCGAGAGAAACGCCGAGGATGGCGTTGGCGCCCAGCGACTTCTTCGCTGGCGTTCCATCCAACTCGATCATCAGCCGGTCGAGCCCCTCCTGGTCCGCTGCGTCCATGCCCATGAGCCGCGGCGCGATGCGGCTACGCACGTTTTCCACCGCGGTACGCACGCCCTTGCCTCCGTAGCGCCCCTTTTCTCCGTCGCGCAGCTCGTGCGCCTCGTGCTCGCCAGTGCTTGCCCCGGAAGGCACGGCCGCGCGCCCGATGGTGCCGGAGGCGACGGTCACCTCGCACTCCAGGGTGGGATTGCCGCGACTGTCGAGGATCTCTCTGGCGTGGACGTCGACGATTTCGGTCATGGCGCGGCCCTAACACGCCAGCGCGCCTGCGGCAACGGCGGCCCGCGGGGCGGCCGTCGATGTGCTAGAAGCCGCCTCCCACACGGAGGAAGACATGGGTCTGCTCGAAGGCAAAGTGGCGATCGTCACCGGATCGGGCGGAGGCATCGGCCGCGAGCACGCGCTGCTCTTCGCGCGCGAGGGCGCGAGGGTGGTGGTGAACGATCTCGGCAGCGATCGGCACGGAGGCGGTAAGGGGGCCGAGATGGCCGACAAGGTGGTGGCCGAGATCAAAGGCATGGGCGGCGATGCGATCGCGAACTACGACAGCGTCGCCACGCGCGAGGGCGCGGACGGGGTGGTGTGGAGCGCGTTGAACAAGTTCGGCAAGCTCGACATCGTGGTGAACAATGCCGGCATCCTGCGCGACAAGACCATCCTGAACATGAGCGAGCAGGACTTCGATCTGGTGATCGACGTCCACCTGCGCGGCACGTTCCTCGTCACGCAGGCGGCGGCGCGGGTCTTCAAGGTGCAAGGCAAGGGAGGCCGCATCGTCAATACCACCTCACTTTCCGGGCTTCTGGGGAACTTCGGGCAGGGGAACTATGCAGCGGCGAAGGGCGGCATCTACTCGCTGACGCGGACGGCGGCGCTCGAGTTCCAGCGCATGGCGGTGACGGTGAACGCGATCGCTCCGGTGGCGCTGACGCGGATGACGCAGGACCTGGCGATGTTCAAGGGGATGTCGCCGGAGCAGATCGGGCCCCAGTACGTCGCGCCCGTGGCCGCGTTCCTGGCGAGCGACCTCGCGGCGGACATCACCGGCACCATCGTCGGCGTACAGGGTGCGAAGATCTTCCTCTACAGGATGGTGGAGACCTCGGGGGTGACCCGCGATGGGGGGCCTTGGAACCCCGCAGAGATCAAGGAGAAATGGGCGGAAATCGCCCGGTAGCAGGGGTGCGAAGCGCAACGAGGGCCCCCGCGCGGGAGGCCCTCGTTCATGTGCCCGGTCAAAGGTCGGCCGGGCGGCCCCGCCACTGCGGGGAACCTTAAGCCGGCACCGAGTAGTCGATGATGATCACGCCGCGCTGCGGCTCGTCATCCTCCTCGTTGCGGTCGTTCTGGCGCTGCGGGGTCGGCTCCGGCAGAGGCAACTCGATGCGCGGCCGCTGGTTCTCGTGATCCCGCTCGCGCTTCTTGATCTCTTCAATGATGAAGGCGTCGAGCATTGGAGAACCTCCGGGTCACCTACAGGATAGATGCAATCCTGGCACCATCGTTTCACGACCCCCGCGTCTTCCGCCGCCCGTCCCCTGGCCTCCTGAGGGCACGTACGCCCCTTCAGAACTTGTAACAATCCACCCACCCGGGGTCAACATACCCATTGTGGGTAACGTACGCCTCAACGCGTTGTTTCACCGAGACTCTCCGCGCGGGTCTTGAAATTGGCGAGCATGTTGGGAAGGCCCCGCTCCGCCAGCGCCTTCTCGAGCGTACCCGGAACCATGGGACCGAGGTCGATCTCGATCGCGTAGGTCGCCCGCGTTCCGCCCGCCCGGGTGGGCTCGATCGTCCAGGCGCCCTCGTTCGCGCGCATGAACTCGCCGCCGCGCACCAGCGTCCACTCGATCCGCTCGAGCGAGCGGGTGATGTGGCGCAGCGTGAACTCGAGCAGCTTCAGCTTCACATCGAGCCAGTAGGTGACGTCCACCGACTCGCCATGCCGCTCGCCCACCCGGACCGCCTTCACCTCGGGTACGAACTCCGGGTAGCGCGCGTAGTCCTGCACCACGCGATGGAACGCATCGGGCGTCACATCGATCTCGATCGACCGGCTCACGCGCACCAGGTGCCCTTGTGGTCGCAAGATCGTCGGAAGCCTCCAAGGCGCAGTGTGACGCACTGCACACGGTTCTGCTAGCGATTCGCACGCTGGAGAAGCCAGCCACGTCGCCGTCGCCGTCAACGCTCACGGCTACCCATACGCGGGTTTGTGCTCGAAGGTATGCCGCGACTGGATGTACCGGATGGTGCGGCTCTTCGAGCGCATCACCACGGAGTGCGTCTCCGCCCCACCCTTGAAGAAACGCACGCCGCGCAAGAAATCGCCGGAAGTGACGCCGGTGGCGGCGAAGACGACGTTCCCGCGCGCCATCTCGTCGACCTCGAACACCTTCTTCACGTCCTTGATCCCCATCTTCTGCGCGCGGTCGATCTCCTTCTCGTTGCGCGGAGCGAGCCGGCCCTGCATGTCGCCGCCCATGCAGCGGATGGCGGCGGCGGCGATCACGCCTTCCGGCGCGCCCCCGATCCCCATCAGCACGTCGACGCCGGTCTCCGGAAAGCAGGTGGCGATGGCTGCGCTGACGTCTCCGTCACCGATCAGCTTGATGCGGGCGCCGGTCCCGCGGACCTCGGCGATCAGCTTCTCGTGCCGTGGCCGGTTGAGGATGATCACCGTCAGGTCATCGACGTAGACGCCCTTGCGGTCGGCGATCGCGCGCAGGTTCTGCGAGGGCCCCTTGTTCAGGTCGATCGCGCCCCTGGCGGACGGCCCCACGGCGATCTTGTCCATGTACGTGTCCGGAGCGGCGAGCAGGTTTCCCTTGTCCGCCATGGCGATCACGCTGAGCGCGTTCGGCCCGCCGGTGGCGGTGATCGTGGTTCCCTCGAGCGGATCGAGGGCGATGTCCACCTCCGGGTCCCCGGCGTCGCCCTTCCCCACCTTCTCGCCGATGTAGAGCATGGGCGCCTCGTCGCGCTCGCCTTCCCCGATCACCACCGTCCCGCGGATGTTCAGCTGGTTGAACGCCTTGCGCATCGCGTCCACCGCGACCTGATCGGCGAGCTTCTCGTCGCCGCGGCCCATCACCCGCGCCGAGGCCATCG
>VBKQ01000029.1 GCA_005879505.1 Deltaproteobacteria bacterium | reverse complement strand
GCGCTCTCCCGCATCGAGCATCCTTCCGTGCCTGCCCGGTACTTCGCCGCCTATCATCGGGCGTACGAGCGCGCGCGTCTGCACGGCGGGGGCGAGGCGGTCGTCGTGGACATGGGCGAGGTTTACGTCCCGGAGATCGTTCCCGAAGTGGCCGAGAGGCTGGTCAGCCTCGAAGGGCTGCGCTGGTCGCTCGCGACCGGATCGTACAAGGGCGAGCTCTACCTTTCGCTCAGGCTGAACGATCGGCGGGTCAATGCCGGCAAGCTCGTGCGTGAGGTCTGCGCGCCGCTCGGCGGCAGCGCCGGTGGTCATGGAGCGATGGCTGGCGCGCGGATTCCACTGCGCGGCCGTTCGCCGGAGTCGCTCGCGAACGACATCTCCGCGACGTTCTTGCGGGCGTTCCACCTGCGCCCCGGCCCGGGAACGCCCTTGGTTCCACTCGAGCCGTGACTCCGGCAGCCGTCTATCTGGACGCGAACGCGACCACCCCGCTGTCGCGCGAAGTGATGGCGGAGATGATGCCGGCCCTGGCGGAGCTCTTCGCAAATCCTTCGTCGGTGCACAAGCCCGGGCAGGACGCTCGCACCCTCGTCGACGCCGCCCGCGAGCGCTGCGCGCGGGCGCTGGGCTGCGCGCCGCGCGAGGTGATCTTCACCTCGGGGGGCACCGAAGCGGACGCCCTCGCCATCCTCGGGACCCGCCCGCGCAAAGTGGTGACCACGGCGGTCGAGCACCCGGCTGTGCTCGCCGCCTGCGAGGCGGTTGGCGAGACCGTGCGGGTGCCGGTGTTCGCGTCTGGGGAGCTGGACCTGGAGGCGCTGCGCCGGGCGCTGCCGGGCGCCTCGCTCTGCTCGGCGATGGCCGTGAACAACGAGACCGGCGTGATCTTCCCCATCCGGGAAATCGCTGCCCTCTGCCGCGAACATGGCGTTCCCCTGCACGTCGACGCAGTTCAGGCGGCGGGAAGGATTCCCCTCGATTTTCCCTGGGACCTGCTGGCGCTTTCCGCGCACAAGATCTCCGGGCCGAAGGGCGCGGGGCTTCTGGCCGCCCGGCGCAAGGTCTCCGCCGTCCAGGGCGGCGGACATCAGGAGAGGGGGCGGCGAGGCGGAACGGAGAACGTCGCCGGCATCGCCGGAATGGGCAAGGCCCTCGAGCTTGCCACGGCGCAGCAGCCGGCGATTGTCGCGCGGCTCGGCCCCCTGCGCGATCGCCTCGAGGCTGCCGCCCGCGAGATCCCTGGAGCGCGGGTGGCGGGTTCGACCGGGCCGCGCGTCTGCAATACACTCAATGTCGCCTTCGAGGGATGCGATGGCGAGACCCTGCTGGCGGCCCTCGACTTCGAGGGGATCTCGACGAGCACAGGCAGCGCCTGCAGCTCGGGATCGCTGGAGCCCTCGCCGGTCCTGCTCGCGATGGGATATCCGCCATCGCTTGCCCGGGGCGCCATCCGGTTCTCGCTCTGGAGCGGCAACACGGCGGAGGAGATCGACCGCGTGTGCACCGTGTTGCCCCGGATCGTGTCGCGCGCCCGCCGCTGACGACGGTCGGCCTATGTCCTGAACAGGCCGCGGACCACGGAGGCGATACCGAGCGCGCCGCCCGAGATCTCGTCGTGGAACGGATCCAGCGCGTTGGCGAACTCCTGCGCGGTGTGGAATCGCGCGGCTGGATTGATCTGCAGCGCCTGGTGTACGACGTCGCCGAGTCCCGGCGGGATGTCCGGCCGCAGGGACTCCACGCCGGCGATCCGGCCCGAGCGCAGCGCCTCCTGCGTCTCGTCGTTGTCGGCGCCCTGGATGGCGCGCTGGTTCGTGAGCGCCTCGTAGAGGATGGTGGCTGCGCCCCAGAGGTCTACCTGCGTCGTCAGCGGCCGCCGCTGGAGCTGCTCGGGCGCGAGGTACGCGAGCTTGCCCCACAGGGTGCCGTTCTGATCTCCGTCGCCGAGCGAGCGGACTTTCGCGATCCCGAAGTCGCCGAGCTTGATCTCCCCCAGCCGCGAGATGAACAGGTTGGACGGCGAGACGTCGCAATGGACGATGTTCAGGTGCATTCCCGTCGGGCCACGCGCTTCGTGCGCGTACGCCAGCGCGTCCAGCGTCGCTTTCGCGATGTGCACGGCGAAATTCACAGGCAGGAAGATCCGTCGCTCACGGCAGCGCGCGAGGATGAGCGCCAGATCGCGCCCGTCCACGAATTCCATCGCCAGGTAATAGACCTCGCCGACCACGCCCGCCTCGAACACCTCGACGATGTTCGGGTGCTTGAGCATGGCGGAGACGTCCGCCTCGCCGCAGAACAGGTCCACCGCTTCCGGATCGCTGGCGAGGCGCGGCGTCAGCCGCTTGAGCGCGACCAGCTGGTCCTTGCGCGCGCCCTCGACGACCCGCGCCTTGTACACCTCCGCCATGCCGCCCCTGCCGAGCAGCTGGAGGATCTCGTATCTGCCGAATCGGGGCGTGCTCACGGGGTCGGGGCGGCCGCCGGCACGGCGAGCAGGAAGGCGACCATGTCGATCACTCTACGGGTGCTCCTGGGTGGGCGCAATGTTGCGTTGACAGCGCCTGCGGGTCGCCCCAGACTTGTCGCAGAGGAGGAATTGGGCAGGACCTCGAGTCTTCCCCTGCGTGGATTGCGTGATGGGTAGCTGACCTCGTGCCCGATAGCTGTATTCAGGGGTCCTGACATTCCGTGGTGTGCAAGCCCCCGCCGCGCTCTGCGCGGTCACCGGGGAAGCCTGAAGCGGGAGAACAGGGATCCCACCTGCGATAGCAGGGCACCACCGATGCTGCTCACACGGCCAAGGCGGGGGTTTTCCGCAGGGAGCCGGCTTCCGAAGGCCGGCTCCCGATCTTTTCCGGGTGCATTCCTTGAACGACCAGAAGCAGGCGCTGCGGGCGCAGGTGCGTGCGCGAGCTCCGAAGCCCGGCTCGCCGGCGTTCGTCGACGCATCGGTCCGGGCGCAGGAGCGCCTCTCCGCGGCCGTCCTGCAGTCCGGCGCGCGGGTGATCGCGCTCTACCGGGCGCTCCCTTCCGAATGCGACACGGCGTCGGTCGCCGCGGCGCTGCAGGCCGCAGGGCGGGAGGTCTGCTATCCCGCCGTGGTGCCCGGAGAGCTCGCCCTCCAGTTCCGGCGCTCTTCCGGCGTCTTCGTCGCCGGCGCGCTCGGAGTGGAGGAGCCGACGGGCGGTCCGGTATCGCTCGACGACATCGACTTGCTGGTCGTTCCCGCCATCGCGGTGGACGCCGCCGGGCGACGGCTCGGGCGTGGCAAGGGACATTACGATGCGACGCTGGCCGCGTACGGAGGATCGAGCGTCGCACTGGTCTTCGATTCGCAGCTTGTGCCGGAGGTCCCGGTCGGCGAGCATGACTGGCGCGTCGGCGCGGTATGCACAGAGGCGCGGTGGGTTTCCGTCCCATGAAGATCCTGTTCGTCGGCGACATCGTGGGAAAGCCAGGGCGCAACGCCGTGCGCCAGCTGGTTCCCCGCCTGCGGCGGCAGCATTCGCTCGACCTGTGCATCGGCAACTCGGAGAACTCCGCCGGTGGCGCGGGGATCACGCCGGAGAGCGCCGATGAGCTCCTGGATGCCGGAATCGATCTGCTCACCAGCGGCAACCATACGTTCGCCAAGCGCGAGATCGGCCCGTACCTCGATCGGCCGGATTCGCGGCAGCTGCGGCCGGCGAACTATCCCGAAGGCGCGCCGGGGCGCGGCCACGCGGTGGTGACCGCGAGCTCTGGAGCGCGGCTCGGCGTGATCAACCTCGAAGGGCGCGTGTTCATGAAACCGCTGGACTGCCCCTTCCGCACCGCGGACCGGCTGATCGAGTCGATGCGCGCACAGGACGTGCGGTGCATCCTCGTGGACATGCATTGCGAGGCGACGAGCGAGAAGAACGCCATGGGCCACTACCTGGATGGCCGGGTCAGCGCGGTGCTCGGCTCGCACACGCACGTGCAGACCGCGGACGAGCGGGTACTGCGCGGCGGCACCGCGTACATCACCGATGTTGGGATGTGCGGCCCCTGGGACAGCGTGATCGGGCTGCGGAAGGAGAATGCCATCGAGCGGTTCCTCACCCAGCGGCATTCGTCGTTCGATCTGGCCCAAGGAGACGTCCATCTGCAGGGTGCGATGGTGGAGATCGACGAGGTGACGGGCCATGCGCGCAGCATCGCGCGGGTGCAGCAGAGAGTGTCGGAATGAGCCCGGATCTGCGCCAGGCCGCTCCCGAGGAGCAGCTCAAAGAAGTCACGCGTGGCGCGGTCGACGTGCACACGCGCGAGGACCTGCTGCGCAAGCTGCAGAATTCCTACGACAAGCAAGTGCCGTTGCGGATCAAGATGGGATTCGATCCCACCGCCCCCGATCTGCACCTCGGACATACGGTTCCGCTCGAGCGCATGCGGCGCTTCCAGGAGCTGGGCCATACCGTCATCTTCCTGATCGGGGACTTCACCGGGATGATCGGAGATCCGACGGGGCGCAACTCGACACGGCCGCCGTTGAGCGAGGAACAGATCGCCGCCAACGCCGAGACGTACAAGAAGCAGGTGTTCCGCATTCTCGATCACGACCGCACCGAGGTGCGCTTCAACAGCGAATGGCTGGTTCCACTCGGGTCGGCGGGCCTGATCAAGCTCGCCGCCCGGTATACCCTCGCTCGCATGCTCGAGCGGGAGGACTTCAAGAGACGTTGGGAGAACGAGGTCCCGATCGCGCTGCACGAGCTGCTCTATCCGCTGGCGCAGGGATACGACTCGGTGGCGCTGAAGGCAGACGTCGAGCTCGGCTCCTCCGACCAGCTCTTCAACCTGCTGGTCGGCCGCCAGTTGCAGAAGGAGTACGGTCAGGTTCCACAAGTATGCCTCACCGGGCCGCTGCTCGAGGGGATCGATGCGCGCGAGGTGGACGGCAAGATCGTGGGCGACAAGATGAGCAAGTCGCTCGGCAACTACGTCGGCATCACCGAGCCGCCGCAGGAGCAGTACGGGAAGCTGATGAGCATCTCGGACGGGCTGATGTGGAGGTACTACGAGCTCCTCTCGCGCCGATCGCTGGCCGAGATCGAAGCCCTGCGCCGCGGGCACCCGAAGTCGGCGAAAAGCGAGCTTGCGAAGGAGATCGTCGCCCGGTACCACGGGACGGAAGCCGCACGGGCCGCGGAGGAGCAGTTCGAGCTCGTGCACAAGCGTCGCGAAGTCCCGGAGGACGTGGAGGAGCGGGCCATCTCGCGCGATCCGGGAGCGGAGGCGGTACCGCTGGCGAAGACGCTCGCGCAGCTCGGCCTGGCCTCGTCCGGATCGGAGGCGCGCCGCCTGATCGCCCAGGGCGGAGTGAGCATCGAGGGGGAGCGGGTCTCCGATCCGAACGCAAAGCTTTCGCCCGGCGTGTATCTGTTGAAGGTGGGGAAGCGGAAGTTCACGCGGGTCACGGTGACGTAGGGTGAAGCGTCGCCTGGCGCTCGCATTCGCCGCCTTCGCCGTTCTCGCGCTGGCGGTCGCCGGAGGATGCTCGCAGAC
>VBKQ01000028.1 GCA_005879505.1 Deltaproteobacteria bacterium | reverse complement strand
AAGCTCGTGATCGAGGACCGGGAGTGCGCGGCCCAGCTCGCGGCGCTGGAAGCGAACTGCGCCCAGTTCGGAGTCGAGCTGTACTCGCTCGCCAGCGAGCAGCAGGGGATCGTGCACGTGATCGGCCCCGAGCTGGGCCTTTCACAGCCGGGCATGACCATCGTCTGCGGCGACAGCCACACCAGCACCCACGGCGCCTTCGGCGCCTTTGCTTTCGGCATCGGCACCAGCGAGGTCGCCCACGTACTGGCGACGCAATGCCTGCTGCAACGCCGGCCGCGCACGTTGCAAGTGCGCGTCGAGGGAAAGCTGCGGCCCGGGGTGACGGCGAAGGATTTGATCCTGGCGGTGATCGCGCGGATCGGTGTCGCGGGCGGGACCGGGCACGTCATCGAGTACACCGGCGCCGCCGTGCGGGCGCTCTCGATGGAAGAGCGGATGACCGTCTGCAACATGTCGATCGAGGCGGGCGCCCGGGCGGGCTGCATCGCGCCCGACGACGTGACCTTCCAGTATCTGGCCGGCCGCCCCAAAGCGCCGCGGGGCGAGGCCTGGGATCGCGCGCTCGCGCGCTGGCGGACGCTGCCCTCGGATCCGGCCGCGCGGTACGATCGCACGGTCGAGATCGATGGGGACGCGCTCGAGCCCACCATCACCTTTGGAACCAATCCAGGGATGTCCGCTCCGATCCGCGGCGCGGTGCCGGATCCGGGGTCCGTCACCGACGCCGCGGATCGGGCGGCACTCGATCGCGCGCTGAGGTACATGGGCTTGCGGCCGGGGCAGCAGCTGCTCGGGCATCCGATCGACGTGGTCTTCATCGGCAGCTGCACCAACGCCCGCATCGAGGACCTTCGCGCCGCCGCTTCGGTCCTGCGGGGGAGGAGGGTCGCTTCCCGGGTGCGCGCGCTGGTGGTCCCCGGCTCGCGCCAGGTGAAGAAGGCGGCCGAGGCCGAAGGTCTGGACCGCGTCTTCCGCGATGCGGGGGCCGAGTGGCGCGAGCCGGGGTGCTCGATGTGCATCGCGATGAACGGCGACCAGCTCCGCCCCGGGCAGTCTGCAGTCAGCACCAGCAACCGCAACTTCGAGGGTCGGCAGGGAGCGGGCGGCCGGACCTTCCTGGCGAGCCCGCTGAGCGCCGCGGCCGCTGCGGTCACCGGCGCGATCGCGGATCCGCGGGAGTTCCTCCGATGACCATGGAGCCCTTCCGCCGGCTCGACTCGCGCATCGCGGTGCTCGCGCGGCCGGACATCGATACCGATCAGATCATCCCGGCGCGCTACCTGAAAGGGACCACGCGGACCGGGTTGGGCCGCTGGCTGTTCGCGGGCTGGCGCTACGACGAGCAGGGACACCCGCGGACGGACTTCGTGCTCGCCCGGCCCGAGGCGCTCGGCGCGCAGGTGCTGGTGGCGGGGGCGAACTTCGGCTGCGGCTCCTCGCGAGAGCATGCCCCCTGGGCGCTGCTCGACTATGGCTTCCGCGCGGTGATCAGCTCGTCGATCGCGGATATCTTCCGTGCCAACGCGCTGAAGAACGGGCTCCTGCCGGTGATCGTCGATACGGCGACGCACGAAGTGCTGCTCGCCTCCCCCGGCATGCGCGTCAGCATCGACCTGGAGTCCTGCTCGCTCGCCTTCGACGACGCCCAGGTATCGTTCCCCATCGATCCCTTCGCGCGGCGCTGCCTGCTCGAGGGAGTGGACGAGCTTGGCTTTCTGCTGGCGCAGGACGACGCGATCGCCGCGTATGAGAAGGAGGGCGGATGCGCGCGCTGATCGCGCTCTTGCCCGGCGACGGGATCGGCCCGGAGGTGACGGCGCAAGCTGCGCGCGTGCTCACCGCCGTCGGCGAGCTCTACGGCCATTCCTTCGCGCTGCGCGAGGCGCCGGTGGGCGGCATCGCCATCGATCAGACAGGCGATCCGCTGCCGGCGGAGACGGTCGCGCTCTGCCAGGCCGCGGACGCCGTGCTCCTCGGCGCCGTCGGCGGTCCGCGCTGGGGACCGTCGGCGCTGGTCCGGCCGGAACAGGGTCTGCTCGGTCTGCGGCGGGCGCTGGCGGTATTCGCGAACCTCCGTCCGGCGGTGCCGCACCCGCGGGTCGCCGCTGCCTCTCCGCTCAAGCCGGCGGTGCTGCGCGGCGTGGACGTGCTGATCGTGCGCGAGCTGACCGGAGGCATCTACTTCGGGGAGAAGCGCCGGGAAGCCGGCTGGGCCGAGGACCTCTGCACGTACACGGAGGAGGAGATCGCCCGCGTGGTGCGCGTCGCCGCGCGGCTGGCACAATCGCGCCGTGGCCGGCTCACCTCGGTGGACAAGGCCAACGTCCTCGAGACGTCGCGGCTGTGGCGGGAGGTGACCACCCGCGTGGTGCGCGAGGAGTTCAGGGGCATCGAGCTCGAGCACCAGCTGGTCGATTCCTGCGCGCTCCGGCTCGTGCAGCAGCCGGCCGCGTTCGACGTGATCGTCACCGAGAACCTCTTCGGCGACATCCTCACCGACTTGACTGCAGTGCTGGGCGGGTCGATCGGCATGCTGCCCTCCGCCTCGCTCGGTGAAGAGGGCGGGCCGGGGCTGTACGAGCCCGTGCACGGCTCCGCACCGGACATCGCGGGTACGGGGGTCGCGAATCCGTACGGAGCGATCGGAAGCGTCGCGCTGCTGCTGCGCCATTCGCTTCATCTGGAGGTGGAGGCGACCGCCGTCGAAGCCGCCATCGCCGCCGCCCTGGAATCGGGCGCGCTCACCGTGGACGTGGCGGATCCCGATGACCGGGCCTGCAGCACCGGGGAGATCGGGGACGCCGTCGTTGCCGCCCTTTCCCTGCACAAGGAGACACGCTGATGGCCGAAGATCCGCGCTCCCGCAGCCGCGCCATCACCGACGGCCCCGACCGGGCACCGGCGCGCGCGATGTTGAAGGGGATCGGTTTCACCGACGCGGACCTCTCGCGGCCCATCGTCGGCGTCGCCACCACCTGGACCGAGACCATGCCCTGCAACTTCCACCTGCGCCGGCTGGCGGACCGGGTGAAGGAGGGCATCCGCTCGGCGGGCGCGACTCCGATGGAGTTCAACACCATCGCCATCAGCGACGGCGTCACCATGGGCACGGAGGGGATGAAGGCCTCCCTGGTGAGCCGCGAGGTGATCGCGGACTCCATCGAGCTGGTCGGGCGCGGCCACCTCTTCGACGCCATGGTCACGCTGGTCGCCTGCGACAAGACCATCCCGGGCGGCGCGATGGCCTTGTTGCGCCTCGACCTTCCCTCGCTTCTGCTCTACGGCGGCTCGATCGCGCCCGGCCGATTCGACGGGCGCGACGTGACCATCCAGGACGTCTTCGAGGCGGTGGGCGCGCACGCGGCCGGCAAGCTTCCCTTGGCGAAGCTGAAGGAGCTGGAGGACGTCGCCTGTCCCGGGAGCGGCGCCTGCGGCGGGCAGTACACGGCCAACACCATGGCGCTGGCGATGGAAGTCCTCGGCCTGTCGCCGCCGGGGTACGCGACGATTCCCGCCGAGGACCCGCGCAAGGACGAGGCGACGCGTGCCGCCGGTGCGGCGCTCGTCCATTTGCTGCGGGAGAACCAGCGGCCGAGCGCAGTGATCACTCGCGCGTCGTTCGAGAACGCGATCGCGTCGGTGGCGGCCACCGGCGGATCGACCAATGCCGTCCTCCATCTGCTGGCGCTGGCGCGCGAGGCCGGCATCCCACTCGCGCTCGACGATTTCGATACCGTGAGCCGCCGTACGCCCCTGATCGCAGACCTCAAGCCCGGAGGGCGGTACACGGCGGTGGACCTCGATCGCGCCGGAGGCGTCCCGCTCGTCGTGCAGCGGCTGCTGCAGCAGGACCGCTTCGACGGCAGCGCCCGGACCGCAGACGGGAAGCCGTGGAGCGAGCACGCCAAGGGGGCGAAGGAATCGCCGGGACAGAGCGTCGTCCGGCCGCAGGGCGAGCCGCTCCGCGCGACGGGAGGGCTGGTCATCCTGCGCGGCAATCTCGCGCCCGACGGCTGCGTCCTGAAGATGGCCGGCCACGAGCGGACGTACCACCGCGGCCCGGCGCGCGTCTTCGACCGTGAGGAGGACGCCTTCGCGGCGGTGCGCGATCGCCGCATCCGAGCCGGCGACGTGGTGGTCATCCGCTACGAGGGTCCGCGAGGTGGTCCTGGCATGCGCGAGATGCTCGGCGTCACCGCCGCCCTCGTCGGCGAGGGTCTCGGAGAATCCGTCGCGCTCCTCACCGATGGGCGCTTCAGCGGTGCCACCCGCGGCCTGATGGTCGGGCACGTCGCGCCGGAGGCGGCGGTGGGCGGTCCCATCGCGGCGCTCCGCGAGGGAGACGTCGTGGTGTTCGACGTCGAGCGGCGGGCGCTGTCGGTCGAGCTCTCCTCCGGGGAGATCGCTGCCCGGCTGCGCGGCTGGGCGCCAAAGCCGGCTCGGTACACCTCCGGCGTCTTCGCAAAGTATGCCGCTCTCGTCTCTTCGGCCGCGGAAGGCGCGGTCATGCAGGTTCCCGCAAGCAGGTAGTTCCACCCGAGCAGAACGAAGGAAGTGAAACGATGGCCATCATCTACACCGACAAGGACGCAACGCTCGACCTCGTGCGCGGCCGCAAGGTCGCGATCGTGGGTTACGGCAGCCAGGGGCACGCCCACGCCCTCAACCTCAAGGATTCCGGCG
>VBKQ01000027.1 GCA_005879505.1 Deltaproteobacteria bacterium | reverse complement strand
GGTCCGCAGGCTCTTCGAGGGCGGGCAGGGGACGCCGGCGCTGATCGCGGTGCAACAGGACGCGAGCGGTCAGGCGAAGGCGCTGGGCCTCTCCTACGCGCGCGGGATCGGCGCCACGCGCGCCGCCGTGCTGGAGACCACGTTCCGCGAGGAGACGGAGACCGATCTCTTCGGGGAGCAGACGGTGCTCTGCGGCGGGATCACCTCGCTCGTGCTGGCGGGGTACGAGACGCTGGTCGAGGCCGGATACCAGCCGGAGAGCCCTTACTTCGAGTGCCTGCACGAGCTGAAGCTGATCGTCGACATGATGTACGAG
>VBKQ01000386.1 GCA_005879505.1 Deltaproteobacteria bacterium | reverse complement strand
CGCGATCGATCGCTCCAACCGGGACGTGGCCTACCTGTACCGTCCGCTGCATCTCGGCGTGCTGCGGCTGATCCAGTCGTCCGTGGAAGGCGCGCAGGCGGCCGGGATCGAGTGCGCGATGTGCGGGGAGATGGCGGGCGATCCCGCCTACGTCCTCGTCCTGCTCGCGCTCGGGCTCGATACGCTCTCCATGAACCCGGCCGACATCCCCAAAGTGAAGAGAGTGATCCGGGCCGCGGACGTCGGGGACGCCAGGAAGATGCTCGATGAAGCGATGGCGTTCTCCTCGCACGACGAGATCGAACGATACGTGCTGGAGCAGATGCAGAAGCGGTTCCCGACCCTGTTTTCCGACGCCGGCCGGGTGGCTTCGGAACGTTCCGTTTGACGTTGACAGGCCGCGGCATCAAGGCGATTCTGCGCGGCCTTTCGTTCCACGCCGGCATGCGCCGGGTCTGAGGACAAACGATGCAGCTGCGCGACGCGCTCTTCTCTTCCGAATCCGTCACCGAAGGCCATCCGGACAAGATCTGCGACCAGGTCTCCGACGCAGTCCTCGACGAATGCCTGCGCCAGGACAAATCGAGCCGGGTGGCGCTGGAGACCGCCGTGAAGACCGGGCTGGTCATCCTCATCGGCGAGATCACCACGCGAGCGCGCCTCGAGTACCCGAATATCGTTCGCCGGACGGTGGAGCGGATCGGATTCAATGACGGCTCGATGGGCTTCGACGCCCGCAGCTGCGCGGTGATGGTCGCGGTGGAGCAGCAGTCTCCGGAGATCGCCATGGGGGTCGACTCCAGCGCCAGCAAGGAGCAGGGCGCCGGGGATCAGGGAATGATGTTCGGGTACGCTTGCGACGAGACGCCGGAGATGATGCCGCTGCCGATCGCGCTGGCGCACCGGCTGACGCGCCAGCTGGCGAAGGCGCGCCGCGGCGAGCTGAAGTTCCTCCGGCCCGACGGCAAGAGCCAGGTGACGGTCGAGTACCGCGGTGGGCGGCCGCACAAGGTGCAGGCGGTGGTGATCGCCGCGCAGCACGAGGACTCGGTCTCCATCGAGCAGCTGCGGGAGGCGGTGAACGCGGAAGTGATCGACAAGGTCGTCCCGGTGGAGCTGCGCGCCCCGGACATGAAGCGCATGATCAATGCGACCGGCCGGTTCATCATCGGCGGGCCGATGGGCGACTCGGGGGTGACGGGACGCAAGATCATCGTCGATACCTACGGCGGCATGGGACACCACGGTGGCGGCGCGTTCTCCGGAAAGGATCCGTCCAAGGTGGACCGCAGCGCCGCCTATGCAGCGCGCTGGGTGGCGAAGAACGTCGTCGCCGCCGGGCTGGCGCGGCGCTGCGAAGTGCAGGTCGCGTATGCCATCGGCGTCGCCGAGCCAGTCTCGATCA
This sequence comes from Deltaproteobacteria bacterium, assembly GCA_005879505.1. Lineage (GTDB taxonomy): Bacteria > Myxococcota > Myxococcia > Myxococcales > 40CM-4-68-19 > 40CM-4-68-19. The sequence goes on along the minus strand of VBKQ01000386.1, from coordinate 5,852 downwards.
TGGTGGAGTCGTTCGGGACGCACGTGGTGCCCGAGGAGAAGATCGAGAAGGCGGTCCGCGCGACGTTCTCGCTCAAGCCCGCCTCGATCATCCGCGAGCTCGATCTGCTCCGGCCCATCTACGAGAAGACCGCCGCATACGGGCACTTCGGCCGCAACGAGCCGGAGTTCAGCTGGGAACGGACCGATCGCGCGGGCGCGCTGCGGCAGGCCGCGGGCCTCAAGGGCGCCGCCTGATCAAGTCGCGCTGGATTGAGGAGAACGACATGGCAGTATCGAAGAAGCATCTCAAGACCGCGCACCACGTGAAAGATCTGGACCTCGCCCCCAAGGGCCACGGGCGCATCGAGTGGGCGGGGCGGTCGATGCCGGTGCTCGCCAGCATCCGGGAGCGGTTCGCCAAGCAGAAGCCGCTCAAGGGCATCCGCATCAGCGCCTGCCTGCACGTGACGACCGAGACGGCGCATCTGATGCATACCCTGCATGCGGGCGGGGCCGCGTTGGTGCTGTGCGCCTCGAATCCGCTGAGCACGCAGGACGACGTGGCGGCGGCGCTGGTCGACGACGGCATCAGCGTCTACGCGATCAAGGGCGAGGACCGGGATACCTACTTCGAGCACATCAAGGCCGCGCTGAACCATGCGCCGAATCTCACCATGGACGACGGCTGCGATCTCGTCTCCAGTCTGGTCAGCGATCGCCGCGACCTGTTGAAGAACGTGATCGCGGGCACTGAGGAGACCACCACCGGGGTACAGCGGCTGCGCGCCATGCAGCAGAAGGGCCAGCTGGCGTTCCCGGTGATCAGCGTCAACGACGCGCTCACCAAGCACATGTTCGACAACCGCTATGGTACCGGCCAGAGCACCATCGACGGCATCGTTCGCGCCACGAATCGGCTGCTCGCCGGCAGCGTCTTCGTCGTTCTCGGCTACGGCTGGTGTGGCCGAGGGCTCGCCATGCGCGCCAAGGGCATGGGCGCCGACGTGGTGGTGACGGAGATCGACCCCCTCAAGGCGCTGGAAGCGACCATGGACGGCTACCGGGTGATGCCGTCGCTGGACGCCGCTAAGATCGGCGACTTCTTCTGCACGGTGACCGGGAACTGCGAAGTGCTGGCGCAGGCGCACTTCGAGCGGATGAAGGACGGCGCCATCGTGGCGAACAGCGGCCACTTCAACGTCGAAGTGGACATCGGCTGGCTGGAGAAGAACGCGAAGAAGCGCACGGTGCGCGAGTTCGTCGACGAGTACACGCTGAAGAGCGGCAACCGCGTCGCCGTGCTCGGCGAGGGCCGCCTGATCAACCTGGCCAGCGCCGAGGGGCATCCCAGCTCGGTGATGGACATGAGCTTCGCCAACCAGGCGCTCAGCGCCGAGTACGTGGTGAAGAACGGCAAGAAGCTGGGGAACCAAGTGTACCCGGTGCCCGACGAGATCGATCGCGAGATCGCCCGACTCAAGTTGAAGGCGATGGGTGTGCGAATCGACAAGCTGACCGCGAAGCAGGAAAAGTATCTCGCCTCCTGGGAAGAAGGGACGTAGAGAGGCGGCATGCCGGTGTGGCAAGCCGTGGTGTACGGGGTCGTGCAGGGCCTCGCGGAGTTCCTGCCCATTTCGTCCAGCGCCCACCTGACGCTGCTTCCCTGGGCGTTCGGGTGGGAGGATCCCGGCCTGGCGTTCGACGTAGCGCTGCACTGGGGGACGCTGGCGGCGGTGCTGGCGATCTTCTGGAAGGACTGGATCCGGCTGTTCAACGCGGGGTTGATCGGGCGCGGGTCGGGGTCCGACCGGCGTCTCTTCTGGGGCCTGGTGATTTCCGCGATCCCCGCCGCGATCGTCGGCAAGCTGCTCGACAAATGGGCGGAGTCGAATCTGCGCGCGCCTTTGCTCATCGCCTGCACCATGGCCATGCTCGGGCTCATCCTCTGGTACGCCGACCGGGTCGGGCGCAAATCGCGCGACCTGCGGGAGATGACGATTCCGCGGGCGCTCTCCATCGGCGTCGCGCAAGCGGCCGCGCTGGTGCCGGGAGTGTCGCGAAGCGGGGCGACGATCTCGCTCGGGCTTCTCGAGGACTTCACGCGCGAGGAGATCGCGCGCTTCAGCTTCCTCATGAGCACGCCGATCATCTTCGGGGCCGGGCTGCTGAAGCTGCCGAAGATGGTCCACGACATGCGCGCCGGGGAAGGCGATCTCACCTGGGCAGCGTTGGCGGCGGGGTTCATCGCCTCGGCGATCGTCGGCGCTGCGGTGATCCGCTGGATGCTCGACTACCTGCGACGCCGCACCTACGCCGCGTTCGCTTGGTACCGCCTCGTGGTGGCTGCCCTGGTGGTGGTGCTGTGGCTGAGCGGCAAGAGATAACGCTCCCGCAGATCCGGCGAGCCATCGCCCGGCACACGCCCGTGCGGCGGCCGGAGCTGGGCCGGGCCGCGGGAGTGCTGGTGCCCCTCTTGCCCCGGCCCGACGGGCTCCATGTCCTCTTCACCGAGCGCAGCAAGGAGCTGCGTTCGCACGCGGGACAGATCAGCTTCCCGGGCGGGTCCGTGGAACGCGCGGACGCGGATGCGACGGCCGCGGCGCTGCGCGAGGCGCGGGAGGAGGTCGGGCTTCGCGCGGAGCACGTCGAGGTCCTCGGGGCCATCGACGATTGTCCGACCTTCGTGAGCGGGTACGTGATCACGCCCATCGTCGGAGTGATCGATCCGCTCGCTTTCGTCGCGGCCGGCCGATACCCGTGGACGCCGAGCCCGGCTGAGATTGCCGCCCTGCACGAGCTGCCGCTGAGGGCCTTCTCCGATCCGGCCAACCTCCGCGTCGAAATGCGCGAGTTGGAAGGTCAGATGTTCGAGCTCCATTGGTACACCGTGCAGGGAACGGTGGTGTGGGGTGCCACCGCCCGCATCCTGCACCAGCTCATCGAGCTTGCGCGGGAGGGCCAATGAGCCTGCACGCAGTGATCCTCGCCGGCGGGAGTGGCACGCGCTTCTGGCCGCTCTCGCGCGCGAAGAAGCCCAAGCAGTTCCTGGCGCTGGTCACCGGGCGGACGCTGATCGCGGAGACGTTCCTGCGCGTGGAGCCGCTCTGCTCCAGCGCGAGGACGTGGGTGGTGTGCGGAACGGATCATGTCGAAGCCGTGCGCAAGGCGCTGCCCGGCCTGCCGCCGGCCCACCTGGTCGTCGAGCCCGCGGCGCGGAACACCGCTCCTGCCATCGGCCTCGCCTGCTTCCATGCGTTGCGAGAGGACCGCGACGCCACGCTGATGGTGCTGCCGAGCGACCACCACATCGCGCGGCCAGATGCATTCCGGGGAGCGCTGTCGGCGGCGGCTCGCGCCTGCGCGAATGGCGATCTGCTCACCCTCGGCATCGACCCGACCCGGCCGGAGACCGGCTACGGATATCTCCGCCGAGGCGCAGAGAAGTCGGCCGGCGTGTTCGCGGTGGAGACCTTCGTGGAGAAGCCGGACGCGGCGACCGCCCGTCGCTACCTGCAAGACCCGGCGTACTCCTGGAATGCGGGTATCTTCGTCTTCCGCGCCGACGCGATGCTCGACGCCTTGCGCCGGCACCTGCCGCAGGTCCACGAAACGCTGACGCGCGGTGGTGACTTCGCCGCCCTCCGGCCGATCAGCATCGACTATGGGGTGATGGAGCCCGAATCGCAGACCACGCGCCGGATCGCGCTGGTCTCCGGCGATTTCGGATGGAGTGACGTGGGCTCGTTCGCCGCGCTTCCCGAAGTGCGCACCCTCGACCCGCGCGGGAACGCGCTGAGCGGCGACGCGCTCGCCATCGACTGCGATGACTGCGTCGTGCTCGCCGAAGGCGGCCGTCTGGTGGCGGCGCTCGGCCTTCGCGGCCTCTGCGTCGTCGATGCGGACGACGCGCTGCTGGTCATTCCGCGGGAGCGCGCCCAGGACGTCCGCGCGATCGTCGACGCCCTGAAAGCGCAGGGACGCGGCGAGAAGCTCTGATCGCTCCGGCCTGCGCGCGGGCCGCACCGGCCAGGAGCCGAACCAGTCTTGCATTTGCAGGAGCGCTGCAGTTTTGCGCCCCGGCCTCCGTTCCTTGACTCTGCTTCGCCATTGCTGCGAGAACCGTCCCGGACTTCTGTGAGGGGAATTCGACATGCGGGTTCTGTTCGCGCTGGTTGTAGCGGTGTCGTTCGCGGCGTCGGCGCAATCCAAGAAGACGGACCAGACGGCGCCGCCACCTTCACAGGAATGGGGGGCTCCGAAGCCCGCTCCGCAGACTTCTTCCGGGTGGAATACGCCGGCGACCACGCCGCCGCCGGCGAAGGTGGACGAGGCGCTTCCGCTCCCGCTCCCCGGTCCTGAGCAGCCGTCGCTCGACCTGACCCTGCTCAAGGACACCTCGCTGTGCGTGTTCCCCTTCGTGAAGGAGTCGGCAGCCGGCAGCCCGGACAAGAAGTACCTGGAGGCGATCCAGAAGACGTTCTTCGACGTCGCCAAGGATTCGCCCCTGCTGAAGGACGCCATCCTGCTCGGCGACTCCACGACCCGGTGCGAGCCGCACGACGCCGCCTGCGTTTCCAACGTGGGGAAGATGGCGCGCTGCCAGAACGTGCTGGTCGGGTCGTCGGCGGCGAAGGGCAACGGTTTCGTGCTCTCGGTGCGGATCTTCGAAGTGGGCAAGCAGCGGGTGCTGCCGGGCTCGGAGGTCGAGCAGGTGCTGGAGACCGATCGCCAGAGCGACGTGCAGGCCTGGGCCGAAGGGCAGGCGTGCCGCGCCCTTCAGGTCAAGTGCGCGGGACGGATCTACGTCGACGCGGACCGCAGGGACATGAACATCTATGTCGACAACCGGCTTGCGCCGCGCAGCGGGAAGACGCCGGAGGTGATCGCCGTCGAGCCGGGAGTGCACGGCGTGCGCATCGCGGTCGGGCAGCGGACTTCTCTCGAGAAGAAGGTGGCGGTGCGCCGGGGCGGATTTTCGGAGACGATCTTCGCGCGGCAGACCGAAAAGGGCGGGCTGCCGCTCTGGCTGGCGTCGGATCTGCGCGGGACGCGGCCGGAGCCCAGCGTGGACGTGAAGGAAGGGGGCTGGACGAAGCCCGTCGGGTATTCGGTCGCGGCGGCGGGGCTCGTAGCGGCCGGCATCGGCGTGTACCAAGGCATACACGCGAAGAACCTGATCAACTCGTCGAACGACAGATACGTCGCGCAAGGCAACAGGTACCAGCAAGCCGACCTCGCGACCATCGATTCGGCGAATAGCGCGGCGAAGACCGCGAACGTTCTCTACATCGTCGGCGGGGTCCTGCTCGCAGCGGGGCTCGTGACCGCATTCGTGTTCTAGGAGGCTGACGGAATGACCCGCCTGCTCACACGCGTGATGGTCGCCTCCGGTCTGCTCTTCGGCTGCTCCGTCTCGCCGCTCGGGACTTGCACGGCGACGACGAACAATTGCACGAACGGCGCGGTCTGCCAGCTGCAGAACGATCCGCCCGTATGCACACTGCCGCAGGGGACGTGTCTGGATTGCATTACCGTCAAAAACGTGAACGCGCCGACTACGTGGTCGCCGCGCACGCAGAACCTCACCGTGACCGCGACCATCGATTCGAGCGCCCCGATCACCTCGGCAACGCTGCAAGTCGCGGGACAGAGTTTCGCGGGGGCACCGGGGAGTCCGGCGGGCACGTACAGTTTCGCCGTTCCAGGCACCGTCCAGACGCCCGGCAGCGAAGTGCCGCTCCCTTTCATCATCACGGCGACGGACAACGCCGGCCACACCTTGGCGCCGCCGGTCCAACCGCACGGGCAGTTGCTCATTGACGACGCCGGACCGGTCGTGTCGAACGTCAGCCAGAATGGCCCGCTTCCGGG
>VBKQ01000385.1 GCA_005879505.1 Deltaproteobacteria bacterium | reverse complement strand
GGAGGCGGTAGCGTCGCGAAGGTGGCGCTCACCTCCCGGTCGGCGTCCAATGTCAGATCGCACCCTCCCGTCCCACTGCACGCACCTGACCACGCGACGAAGGACGCTCCCGAATCGGGAACGGCCACCAGATGAACCTGGGTCCCTGAGACGTATGGAGCGGTGCAGTTCCCACGGCAATCCGTGCCCGCCCCTCGCACCAGGCCATTGCCTGCCGTGGTGATCGTCAGATTCACCTGCGTCGGGCTGGTCCGCGCAGAGCCTACGTCCGAGGTGGAGGAACCGCAACTCGCGCCAAAAGCGAGCGCCAAGGATCCGAGGATCAGCGCACGCATCGCTTCCCCCACACGTAACGGAAACATTGACACTCGGTCAGCGTGCGACAAGCCCCAAGAACTTGTCCCCGGCAGGCGAACAGCCGTGACCGGCCTCGCAAGCGAACGCCCGCATGCGCCACGAGGTGAAGCCTATTCAGGATGTTGCCGAACGCTGCGATGCAGATTGCTTCCACGCAAACTGCAGCTTCCAAAGCAGCGTGCCAGCTCTGCTGTGTCAACCGCCGAAGCGCAGATGTTCTACCGACCATGAGGAGTGGCTCCCCATAGGACCACCCGGGAGCCGCAGCTCGGTGAAGTAAGTGATAGCGTTTCGGGGCCGTGTCGCTGCCCCTTCTCGCCGAGTTGAACCGCCGCCGCGTCTTCCGGGCTATCGTGGGGTACGGCATCGCGGCGTTCGCGGTGCTGCAGATCATCGAGCCGGTGATGCACGGGCTGCACTGGCCCGAGGCCGTGCTCTCGTACGTGGTGGTGGCGCTCGCGCTTGGCTTTCCGCTGGTGGTCGCGCTCGCCTGGGTCTTCGACGTCAAGGCGGGGCGCATCGAGCGCACCGCGCCTGCCCCGGGATTGAGGGGCGTGCGCCTGGCCGCGGTGATCATCGGCATCGGCGTGCTGGCTGCGGCGCCAGGAGTGGTCTGGTACCTCTTCCTGCGGCCGGGGGCGCGCTCCCCGCTGAGCGAAGACGCGATGCGAGCCAAGCTGGAGGCCGTGCCGCCCGCCTCGGACATCCGCGCGGTGCCGTCGATCGCCGTGCTGCCGCTGGTGAACCTGAGCCGCGATCCCGATCAGGAGTTTTTCGCCGACGGCCTTGCCGAGGAGCTGCTCAACCTGCTCGCCAAGGTGCCCGGGTTGCACGTGGCGGGACGCACGTCGTCGTTCTCGTTCAAGGGAAGGAACGAGGACCTGCGCGCGATTGGCCAGAAGCTCAGCGTCAAGACCGTACTGGAAGGCAGCGTGCAACGCGCCGGAGACCGGCTGCGCATCACTACGCAGCTCATCAACGCGGCCGACGGCTATCACCTCTGGTCGGAGACTTACGATCGCAAACTCACCGATGTGTTTGCGGTGCAGGACGAGATCGCGCGCTCGGTGGTGGCGGCGCTGAAGGTGCAGCTCCTCCCCGAAAAGGCCGCGGCGCTCGAGGGGCCCGCCACCAACCCGGACGCGTACGCCCAGGTCCTGCTCGGGCGGCACCTCATCGTGCGCGGTTCGCTCGAGGGGTACCAGCTTGCGCTTGCGGCCTTCCGCAAGGCGGTCGAGCTGGATCCGAAGTACGCTCCGGCCTGGGCCGGTGTCGCCAAAGCATCGTTCCATGTCGGTGAAGCGGTGGGTTGGCACCTCGAGTCGCGTGAGAATGACTTCGCGCGCACTCTGGCCGCGGCAGACAAGGCCATCGAGCTCGGCCCCGACCTCGCCGACGGCTACGCGGCGCGCGGCAATTTGCGCGTGCTCAAGACCACCGATTGGGCGGGGGCGCAAGCCGACCTCGCCCGTGCCCTCGCGCTCAGCCCCGGCAATGCCGATGCGATTGGCTCTCAAGGCGACTTGCTCGCGACGCTGGGTCGCCTCCCGGAAGCGATCGCGGCCTTGCGCAGGGCCGCCGAGTTGGACCCGCTTTCGGTGCATGCTGCGTGGAGGCTCGCCTGGTTCCATCTCGGTGCCGGCCACGTGGAGGAGGCACGCGAGATCGCCCGCCGTACGCTGGAGCTGTTTCCCGAGCATGCCCACGCCGCGCGGACGCTGGGCTTTGCCTTGCTGCTCGAAGGGAGTCTCGACGAAGCGCAAGCCGCCTTCCAGCGATCGACCAGCGAGCCCTTCCGCGAGATGGGAACTGCGCTGGTGGAGCATGCCCGCGGCCACGCGCGTGAATCGCAACAGGTGCTCGAGCACATCATTGCGACATCGGGAAAGGAATCGACGTATCAGATCGCCGAGATCTACGCGTTTCGCGGCGAGCGGGAACGCGCCTTCGAGTGGCTGGAACAGTCACTCGAACTGCAGGACGCTGGCATGCGGTATCTCAAGCATGACCCGCTTCTTCGCAGCCTGCGGGCCGATCCGCGCTATATCGCGCTGCTCAAGAAGATGAACCTGCCACTGGATTGAGCGTCAAGGCGCGAGCCGCAGGCGGCGACCGGCGCGCGCCCCCGCCGCTCTCGCACGAGAAGTTCGTGGAACTGCACCCGGCCTTTCTCGATCGTCACCTCGCCCCACAAGGCACCGCTGATTCCGAAGATGATTCCTCCTTCCATCTGCGCCTTGACGGTGTCGGGGTTCACCACCGCGCCGCAGTCGACCGCGCAGACGATCCGGTGCACGCGGATTTCGCCTGCCTTGGATACTTCGACCTCCGCGACCTCGGACAGATAGCTGTCCCATCCGCTGTAGAGGACCGACACGCCGCGGCCCCATCCTTCGGGGAGAGGCTTTCCCCAGCCGGCCGCTTTCGTCGCGACGTCGAGGACTCTTTGTGCGCGCGGCGATTTGCGCAGCAGTGCGCGGCGATATTCGACGGGATCCTGCTTCGCGGCCGCGGCAAGCTCGTCGATGAAACTCTCGATCACGAACATGTTGTGCGTGACGCTGCCGGTCGCCGAGTCCGCGCCCGCTCGCCTTCAGATCTCTTCCCAGCGGCCGCTCTTCTCCGAGCGGAAGAGCGCGTCGATCACCCGCATGTTGGCCACCGCGTCCTCCACGCCGTAGGGAAGGTCGATCTCCCCGCGGACGGCCCGGGAGAAGGCTTCTCCCTGGAGCGTATACTGGTCGCACGCCGGGAGCGTCTCGGTGGCGATCGAGGCGCCGTCGAGCGAGGTCCCGTCGTCGAGCAGGATGCGCATGGCGCCGCCCTGCGGGGCGTTGAAGGGGATCTGGATCTCGATCCGGCCGCGGGTCCCGCAGATCTGCACGCGCTGGTAGGGCACGCATTGAGTGGACACGGTGAAGCCGAGCTGGCGTCCCTCGCCGAAGTCCACCAGGGCGCTGGTCATCCGGTCGGTGCCGAAGGCCGGGTCGCGATCGACGAGCGCGACCGCGCGCCGAGGCTCGCACTCGAAGAGGAACCGCGAGCCGACGATGGGGTAGCAGCCGAGGTCATAGAGGCCTCCGCCGCCGATCGCCGCCTGGTTCCGGATGTTGCCCGGGTCCGCGTTGAAGAAGGAGAAGAAGACCTGGACGGCGCGGAGCGTCCCCACCCGTCCCTCGCGGACCAACTCGCGGGCCCGCAGCCACTGCGGGTGGAAGCGGACCATGAAGGCTTCCATCACTTTCACGCCCGCGGGCACGGCCTGGAGCCGGCGCGCCTCGTCGGCGGAGAGCGCGATGGGCTTCTCGCAGAGCACGTGCTTTCCCACCCGCGCGGCCGCCAGCGTCAGGGAGATGTGGAGGTGGTTGGGGAGCGGGTTGTAGATTGCCTCGATCGCCGGGTCGGCGAGCAGGGCCTCGTAGGATCCGTAGGCCACCGGGATCCCGAGCGCGTCGGCCGCCTTTCGCGCCGACGGCTGCGAGCGGGAAGCGATGGCCCTGAGATCGCACCAGGCGCTCTTCTTCATCGCCGGAATCACTTTCTCGACCCCGATCCGCGCCGTGCTGAGCACGCCCCAAACGACCTTCTTCATGCGGCACCCCCGGGAATGGCGTTCACCCGATCTTAGCCGCCCGCGGCGGCCGCGGGAAATGCGGCCGAGGCCAGAAGGCCACGGACGTGCCAGGACCGGGTGAATGTGGCCGCGTTCCGACGCCGACGGAATCGAAGAAGCGCGCGGCGATACCGGCATTGACGCTATCTGGCGGCGAGCGCGATCCACGCGGCCAGCGCCGCATCCTTCTGGTCCCGGGCCCAGGGCTTTCCCGAAGCCTTGCCCAGCGCCGCCAGCCGGGCGGGGAGTCCCGCCCGCGCGATCCCCAGCACGGCGACAGCCCGCGCCTCGATCTCCTTCGCCGGGATCGCGACCGCGGGGATGCCGCAGGACGCGCAGGCGTTGCGCAGGACCCGGCGGTAGAGCTCCCCCTCGGCAGCGTGGACCCACGGGTGGGACCTCAGGATCGACGCCAGCGGCGGGAGCGCCTTGCCGTCGCCGGACACCAGGCCGCTCGCCACCGGCTCCCAGCCGGCCCTGCGGAGCTCGGCGGCGAAATCGGCCAGCGCCTCCCGGGCGGTCCGCCCGAACTTCTCCTCGGAGGAGCGGATGAGGGCCTCGGCCCGGTCGAAGGGGAGCTCCTGCCCCTTGTGATAGACCGCGCCCTCGTCGAAGGTCGTGGCCATGTCGATGCGCCGCTTTGCCACCACTTCGGCCGAGGCGACCGGCCCGGCCAGGCCCACCACCGCAGCCCAGCCGATGTGCGACTTGATGCCCAGCGCTACCGGCTTCATCGCCGGAAGCCTAGCAGAGTGCTGCCGGCCCACACTGACCCCAGGCTGGATCTCGTCCTCGAACGCATCGTCGATGTGCCGCCCGAGCTGGTCCGCCGCCATCCTGCTGGAGCCGCATGGGAGGGGCATCAGATACACGGCCGTCGTCATGCACAAGGACGAGGAGAGCCGCAACAAACACGAACAGATGGGCTTCCAGACCGGCTGGGGCAAGGCGCTCGAGCAGCTCGTCGAGCACATGAAGAAGACGCGCGCCTGAGCGACTCACGTGAGAAAGGTGCCCTCGCGTACGTGCGCGATTTCCGGTACGCGCTACGCGAGCGAAGAGCTCGACGAGCGCCGGAAAGGCCGCGCTCTTTGTGGGATTGACTCCGAGGTGTGGGCGCAGGTGAAACAATTCTGCTGAGCGTCCACCTCCGCCTCGCCCTCCTCCTTGTCGTCATGACCAACCGCAAGAGAATCGAGAGCCGCCGCCGGCACCCGCGCGGTGAGTCTTGCTGCGTCCCTTCGGGGACCTGCTCGTGAGCGTGTGGGAAGACGTCATCGCACGCCGAGCGCGTGCGCTCCACCTTGGCAGCGTCCGGAACCAGATCTTCGCGTTTGCCGCACTAGCCACGCTGATTCCAACGCTCGTGACGACCGTGGTGTCTTACCAGCAGAACCGGGAATCGGTGACCGAGACGATCGCCGCAGAGCTACGCGGCGCGACCTCTGAGTCGGCCCGGGAGATGGGCTCATGGCTTGACGAGCGCCTCGACGCGTTGCGGGGAGCGGCCAGCTCGTACGTCGTCACTGAGAACCTGAACAAAATCGAGGGAAGGGATAGCGGCAAAGCGCTCGGCCGTCTGCGCGCTTACCTCAACTCGCTTCGCGAGCGGTTCCCGGACCAGGAAACTCTCCTCGTCCTCGATGCGAGCGGAAGCATCGTTACGAGCAGCAACGGTCGAACGGGGAGCGTGCGCCTGCCCCCGGAGGGTTTGACCGGTCTGCGAACGGGCGAGGCGCTCATTGGCGAGGCCTACTGGGACGGGGCGCTCGGCAAGGCCACGATCCTCCTCGCCGTCCCGATCCGCGAGGCGGACGGTCGATTCGTCGCCGCGTTCGCCGCGAAGCTCAACCTGCATGTAGTCACCGACATGCTGCCGCGCCTCTCCCCACTCGACTCTGGCGACGTCGCTCTCACGACGGACCAAGGCAGGCTGGTCATCAGGTCACGGGTGAGCTCCGCCGAGCTGATGCGAACGAAGCTCCCAGAAGCGATGACGAGTGCGCTGTTCGAAAAGGAAGGCCAGACCGTGGTGTACAAGCGCGCGGACGGGCAGGAGGTGATCGGCTCCCTGCGACGGGTCCCGCGGCTGCGTTGGGCGGCGGTGGCCGAGATCCCGCTGGCGCAGGCATTGGGCCGGGTTGGCCGGCTGCGGAGCGCCACCGGATTGCTGCTCGCCGCGCTCCTCGCGCTCGTCGGGCTCCTGGCCTACGTCCTCGGATTGCTCATCGCCCGTCCGCTCGGGCGCCTCACCACGGCCGCGGCGAAGATCGCCGCCGGGGATCTCCTGGTCGAGCTCCCGGTGGGTGGGGTCGGTGAGGTGGGCTACCTGACGCGGGTGTTCAACACGCTGGTCGGGCGCCTGCGCGAGCGGGAGAGCCAGGCGGAACTGGAGCGGCTCTCCGTCACGGACGCCCTCACCGGGCTGTACAACCGCAGGCACCTGATGGGCACGCTCGCGACCGAGGTACAGCGGTCGCGGCGGCTCCGGCGACCCTTCTCGGTGCTGTTGGCAGACGTCGATCACTTCAAGCAATACAAC
>VBKQ01000384.1 GCA_005879505.1 Deltaproteobacteria bacterium | reverse complement strand
CCGGCGCGCCCACGGGTACGGCCGGCGGAGGTAGTGACGCAATGAGCATGACCGATCCGGTTGCCGATCTGCTGACGCGGATCCGCAACGCACAGCGTGCAGGACTCGAGGAGATCGATCTCCCCGCGAGCAACATCAAGCAGAAGATTTGCGAGGTGCTGCGCGACGAAGGCTTCGTGCGCGAGGTGTCGCGCGCCGACGACGGCCGGCAGGGAACCTTGAAGGTCCTGCTCAAGTACGACGAGGGCCGGCGGCCGGCCATCAGCGAGATCCGCCGCCAGTCGAAGCCCGGTCTGCGCCGATACGTGAGGTATACCGAGATCCCCAAGGTGATGAACGGCCTGGGGATCGCCATCCTCTCCACTTCCAAGGGCGTGCTCGTCGATCACGAGGCGCGCAAGCAGCACCTCGGCGGCGAGCTGATCGCCACCGTCTGGTAAGGAGCCGGCATGTCGCGCATCGGCAAGCTCGCCATCAAGATTCCGGACAAGGTCAAGGTGACCGCGCAGCCAGGGCTCGTGAACGTCGAGGGCCCGAAGGGCAAGGTCGCGCAGAAGCTCGACCGCGAGATGAAGGTCACCGTCGAGAACGGCCAGGTCCGCGTGGACCGGCCCAACGACTCGCGCCGGGCGCGGGAGCTCCACGGCCTGACACGGACGCTCGTCGCCAACATGATCCTCGGCGTCACCCAGGGGTTCTCCCGCTCGCTGGACATCTCCGGCGTCGGTTACAAGGCGGAGCTGAAGGGCAAGGAGATCCACCTGGCCCTCGGCTTCTCCCATCCGGTGGTGTACCCGTTGCCGGAAGGCGTCACCGCGGAGTACGACGCCAAGGGCAACCGGTTGACCGTGAAGGGCGCCGACAAGCACCGCATCGGGCTCGTGGCTGCGGAGATCCGCAAACTGCGGCCGCCCGAACCCTACAAGGGCAAGGGAATCAAGTACGCCGAGGAAACCATCCGCCGCAAGCAGGGCAAGACGGGAGCTGCGTGATGAGCTCGTCGACCAACATGAGGAAGCAGCTGCTGCGGCTGCGCCGCAAGGCGCACATCCGCAAGAACGTCGAGGGCTCGCAGGAGCGGCCGCGCCTCTCGGTCTACCGCAGCTTGAACCATATCTATGCGCAGGTGATCGACGACGTGACCGGGAAGACGCTGGCCGCCGCGTCGACGCTCTCGCCCGAGCTGAAAGAGGGCAAGGGCAAGAAGAAGGACCTGGCCAAGGAAGTGGGCAAGCTGGTGGCGAAGAAATGCCAGGAAGCGAAGATCGAGACGGTCGTGTTCGACCGCAACGGCTTCATGTATCACGGCCGGGTAGCGGCCGTCGCAGAGGGCGCCCGCGAAGGCGGCCTGAAGTTCTAGCCGCGGCCGCCGGAGGCGGCTTAGCGGCTACGCAGTTGCTGTGTGTTTCCGCGGAGGCGGGAACACGCTTTGAAGAAGGACTACGGAAAGGGTTTACATGGCTGCACCGATCAATCCGAACGACCTCCCCGAGCTGAACGACCGGGTGGTCCACATCAACCGCGTCGCCAAGGTGGTGAAGGGCGGCCGGCGTTTCTCGTTCTCCGCGCTGGTGGTCGTCGGCGACGGCCAGGGACACGTCGGCGCCGGACTGGGCAAGGCGAACGAGGTGCCGGAGGCCATCCGCAAGGGCGGCGAGCAGGCCAAGAAGAACCTGTTCAAGGTCCCGCTGGCGGGCAACACCATCCCACACGAGGTGATGGGCCACTTTGGATCGGGCAGGGTGCTGCTCAAGCCCGCGGGCGAAGGAACCGGGGTCATCGCCGGCGGCAGCGTCCGCGCGGTGCTCGAGGCCGTGGGCATCCGGAACATCCTGACGAAATCGCAGGGCTCGCGAAATCCGCACAACGTGGTGAAGGCGGCCTTGGACGGGCTGCGCAAGCTCCGCAGCCCCGAGGAGGCCGCTCGCCTGCGCGGCAAGGAGCTGACCGAGATGCGGGCGGAGCAGGGAGCCTGACATGTCGCTGAAAGTGAAGCTGGTCCGCGGAATGAGCGGCCACACCGAGAGGCACCGCGAGACATTGCGCGGCCTGGGGTTGACCCGCGTCGGCCGCGAGCGAGTGCTGCAGGACACGCCCGCGATCCGCGGGATGATCGACAAGGTCGCCTATCTGATCGAGTGGTCCGAGACGAACGAGGAATTCAAACCCTTCGGCCGCCGCTTCCGCCAGAAGTCCCAGAGAGCTGCCTCGGAAAAGTCTCGAAGGCCTGAGAGGGAACAGAGATGAACGAGCTGACGAGATTGACGCCGCCGAGGGGTGGTGGGGTGAAGGAAAAGAAGCGGGTCGGGCGGGGCCAGGCCAGCGGGCTGGGCAAGACGGCCGGCCGTGGCGGCAAGGGCCAGAAGGCCCGGACCGGCAACATGAACTTCATCGGGTTCGAAGGCGGCCAGATGCCGATCCAGCGCCGCATTCCCAAGCGAGGGTTCACGAATCCGTTCCGGGTCGAGTACGCGCTGATCAACGTCGGCGACCTGGAGCGCTTGGGACTCGCCGAGGTGGACGTGGACAAGCTGATCGAGGCGGGCGCGGTGAAGGGGCGCAAGGATGGCCTCAAGGTCCTCGGCGACGGCGAGCTCACCAAGCCGGTCTCGGTCCGCGCGCACAAGTTCTCCGCATCCGCCAAGGAGAAGATCGAGAAGGCGGGCGGCAAGGTGGACGTGATCGTGCTGCCGCCCAAGGTCACACCCCAGCAGCGGAAGGCCGCGGAAAAGAAGGCGGCAGCGGGCGCCGAAAAGCCTAAACTACGTTAGAATTCGGGCCCTCCAGGAGACGCCGTGTCGTTTGCCAACGCCTTCTCGAACCTGTTCAAGATCCAGGAGCTGCGCAAGCGGCTCGCCTTCACCCTGATGTGTCTCGCGGTGTACCGCATCGGCGTTTTCGTCACCGCACCCGGCGTCAACCGCGAGGTGATGAAGAAGGCGATCGAGTCCAGCGGAGGATTCCTCAACCTCTTCAACCTGTTCACCGGCGGCGCCCTCGAGCAGCTCTCGATCTTCGCCCTGGGCATCATGCCGTACGTCAGCGCGAGCATCATCCTGCAGCTGCTCACGGTGGTGGTGCCTACCCTCGAGAAGCTCTCCAAAGAGGGCGAGATGGGGCGGCGCAAGATCACGCAGTGGACCCGCTACGGCACCATCGTCCTCTCCATCGTCCAGGGCTTCGGCATCGCCCGCTATCTCGAGTCGGTGAAGGCCGGGAGCGAAAGCGTCGTCCCCGACGACGTGAAAGGCTGGGGGTTCCGCCTGCTCACCGTGATCACGCTCACCGCCGGCACCGCCTTCATCATGTGGCTCGGCGAGCAGATCACCGAGCGCGGCATCGGGAACGGCATCTCGCTGATCATCTTCGCCGGCATCGTCGCCCGCATCCCGCAGGCGGTGCTCCAGACCTGGACCACCTTCCAGGACAAGGCGGAGGGCTCGGACATCCAGCTGTTCATCCTCGGCGCGGTGATGGTGCTCACCATCGCCGTGATCGTGTTCGTCGAACGCGCCTACCGGAAGATCCCGGTGCACTACGCGAAGCGCGTGGTGGGGCGGCAGACCTTCAGCGGCCAGAGCACGCACTTGCCGCTCAAAGTGAACATGTCGGGCGTGATCCCGCCCATCTTCGCCAGCTCGATCCTGCTCTTCCCGGCGACGCTCGCGACCTGGGTCCCGGCGTTCAAGCCGTTCGCCGACGCGATGACCCGCGGCGGCTGGATCTACGACGGCCTCTACGTCATCGGGATCGTCTTCTTCTGCTACTTCTACACGGCGGTGACCTTCAACCCGGTGGACGTCGCGGACAATCTCAAGAAGTACGGCGGGTACATCCCGGGAATCCGGCCCGGCAAGAAGACCGCCGATTACATCGACCACGTGCTCTCGCGCATCACCTTCGGCGGCGCGATCTACATCTCCGCGGTCTGTGTGCTGCCCAGCATCCTGGTCACCAAGTACAACGTGCCGTTCCAGTTCGGCGGCACCGCGTTGTTGATCGTGGTCGGTGTGGCCCTCGATACGGTGCAGCAGATCGAGAGCCACCTGATCACGCGCCACTACGAGGGCTTCACCGGGCCGCGCGGCCCCCGCATCCGCGGCCGCCGCGACGTCGGAGCTCCGGCGGCTGCGTGAGCCGTAACCCTTCGCCCGTGATGGAAGAGGACGCGAGGGCCGCGTGAACGTCATCCTTCTCGGACCGCCAGGGGCGGGAAAAGGGACCCAGGCCAAGCGGCTCACCGCCCGGTTCGGAATTCCCCAGCTCTCGACCGGCGACATCCTGCGCAAGGCCGCCGCCGACGGAACGCCGCTGGGCAAGAAGGCCAAGGCGCTGATGGACGCGGGTAAGCTCGTCCCCGACGAGATCGTCAACGGCATCATCGACGAAGCGCTGGCGTCTGGGCAGGCGGCCAAGGGATTCCTCCTCGACGGGTTCCCCCGGACCGTGCCGCAGGCCACCGCCCTGGACGAGATGGTGCAGCGCCGCGGCACGCGCATCGATCGCGTCGTCGTGCTCGAGGTGCCGACCGAGGTGCTGGTCGAGCGGCTGTCGGGCCGGGCCACCTGCCCCAGGTGCCAGACGTCCTACGGCAAGGATTCGCCGCCGAAGCGGCCGGGCATCTGCGACAACGACGGCGAGAAGCTGGTCGTGCGTCCGGACGACATGCCGGACAGGGTCCGGCAGCGGATGCTCGAGTACGAGAGCAAGACGGCGCTGCTCACTGGTTACTACAAGGCGCGGGGTGTCGTGCGGCCGGTGAACGGCGTGGGTACCGTGGACGAGGTGGAGAAGCGCATCGTGCAGGCGCTCCAGTAGATGCCGGGCGGAATCGAAATCAAGACGCGGGACGAGGTCGCTTACATGCGCGAGGCCTCGCTGATCGTCTACGAGGTCCTCGAGGAGCTCACCCGTGCGGTGGCTCCGGGTGTGACCCTGGAGGAGCTGGACTCCATCGCTGAGCGCGAGACCGTCCGCCGGGGCGGCGTCTGCGCCTTCAAAGGGCTGTACGGGTTCCCGAAGAACATCTGCATCTCCGTGAACGAGCAGGTGGTCCACGGCATCCCCACCCGCCGCAAGCTGGTCGAAGGCGACCTGCTGAAGCTCGACTATGGCGTGATCAAGCACGGGTACTACGGCGACTCCGCGCGCACCGTGGCGGTGGGCAAGGTTTCTCCCGACGCCTCGCGGCTGCTCGAGGAGACGCGGGTCGTGCTGGAGAAGGGCATCGCCGCGATGGTGCCCGGCAACCGGATTAGCGACATCGGCTCGGCCATCGAAGCGCACGTGTCGCCGTTCGGCTACGGCATCGTCCGCGACTACGTCGGCCACGGCATCGGCAAGAAGCTGCACGAGGAGCCGCAAGTGCCGAACTACGGTCTCTCGCTCTGGTCGCGCGGCCAGCCGAATCCCCGGATGCGGCCCGGAATGGTCCTCGCCATCGAGCCGATGATCAACCTCGGCACGCACGAGGTCGACACCTTGCCCGATGGCTGGACCGTGGTGACGCGCGACGGAAAGCTCTCGAGCCACTGGGAGCACACCATCGCCGTTACCGAG
>VBKQ01000383.1 GCA_005879505.1 Deltaproteobacteria bacterium | reverse complement strand
GAGTCCACGTTTGCGCTGCTTGCGGTCCTCGATGCGAGACTTGAGCTCCCGCACCGCGGCGCGCGCCTCGGCGCGCATCTCCTCTCGAAGCTGCTCTTCCTCGGCGGCGCCGAGCGGGGGAAGCTTCTCCGGATGGGCGGCGAGCCGCTCCACTGCGTGCAGCGGGTCCTTCCCGGGCGAGGCGCGCAGGGCGCGCCCGAGCCAGTACGCCGCGCCTCGATGCAGCACGCCCGCGTCGCGCAGGCGGTCGACGATCAGATTCGCGAGCGGCGCGCCCCGGCTGCCGGCGCCGGAGATCCCGAGAAGGCGCAGCACCGTCCGTTCGATGGAGACGGTGGTGTGTCGATCGATGAAAGCCTGCACGCCCATGGCGGCGCCGCGCGCCAGCTCGCGCGCACGGACGATCTTTTCGGCGTCGACGAAGAGCTGCGCCATGGGAAAGGCCCAGTCGCGGCCGCCGAAGGCGGCTTAGCGAGTGCTTCTGGAAGTGTACATGCTTCGAGAAGTTCTATTCGGGAATGTTGAGTGTGCCGCTCGAGAAGGTGATCTGGTCGGCCGCGGCGGGCGTGGCGGGGATGTCCGGCACGTTCTGCGACTTCGACACCACAGAATTTGTAGACGACCGCGGCGTCGTCCGAACGACCTGGCTCGGCGGGATGGCCGGAGCCGACGTGCCGGAGGGTGGTTTCAAGTGCGCATACATGAAGTCCAGCGCCTGGAGGACGTACCGGTGCAGCGGGATGAAGCGGGTCTGGTATCCCGCGATGAGGCCGATGAAGGTGTCGAAATGCTGCGCGTTGGTGACCTCGTAGTAGACGACGGGGCTGTTCGCGCCCTCCGCCACCTTGTTCGCGCCGTAGTAGGCGCGCGAGGCGTGATTGATCGGGACCAGCGCATCGCTCCGGCCCTGCACCAGAATGGTGGGAATGCCATGGACCCTTCCCGCCCGCAGGACCTGCTGGACGCCGGACTTGAGCGCGTTCGATTGCGCGAGGAGCGTGCCGGTCAGCGCCGCACCGGAGCCGTCGACAGTGCCGGTCCACAAACCGCGCAGGCAGGCGGCGCCATCGATATTGGAGTCCGTAGCCATTGTCGACGCAGAGACCGAAACCTGGTCGCGGTGCGGCCCGTTAGGGGCCTTGTTGTTGATGATTTCGATCGGTCCGGTGGGTGGAACGCCGTTGCCGTTGCCGAAGATCTGCGCCAGCCCGTTTGCGTTAACAGCTGTAGAACTGACGGGCACCAGCGCTCCAGTGGTCTGTGAGTCAACCGCACCGAAGCTGTAATCACAGAGATTGTCCTTCACGCTCGCGCGTGCGTAGGCATTGGCGTACGTCAGCGCTACGGCGGGCGTGGCATATGTGCCGAAATGGGTGGCGTGGAGGAGGTCGGAGTCGGCTTCGTATCCGGCCTCGTGGAGCTTTTGCAAAGCCTCGTCCGACTGGGCCTGCTGCGTCGTAGCAGTGAGCAAGCCTTTCGCCTTGAGCCCCGCGCACCGACTGGTAATCAGCGTCGTCGTCGGCGAAAACGGGCCCGTGTTCATGGTCGTCCCCGCATAAACCGATGCACCGTGCATCTGCACCTCCGGCTCTCCGACGACGACGCCGCTGATCCAATGCTGCGAGTCCTGCTCCACCGCCGCGAGCGAGCTGCCCCCGCCGTTGGAAACGCTCGCCGCGATCGTCAGGATCTGCCCCGCGTGATATTTGCGCCCCCGCTCCACGTTGGGACCAGCATCAGCCGGCGCCGTCCCATACTTCTGGTTGAGCACGTAGTACGCGAACTCGATCGCGTGAAGGGTGTACTTGCCCCAGTCGACCTCGGGGTTCTGTTGCGAATGCGCGTGCTTGACAGCGAATCGATACGCGTTCGCGGTATTGAACGCCGCTCGATCCGCGTCGCTCAGGTTCGCGGTGAAGTTGGACGTCGTGCCGGCGTCCGCCGCGTCGTCGCGCGGGCCGTCCATGCGATTGACGGTATTGTTCTGCAGGTCGTCGACGCCCATCCCGCTGCCCTTGTCCGTGTACGCCACCGCGCATCCATGCTTGAGGCCCCACTCCCCCGCAGTGGCGATGGCGCCGTAGACCCCGCGCGAACCCGAGGACGCTCCAGTTACGATGCAGGGGTTGTTCGGATCGAACGAGTCCGGGACCTGGACCATCATGGTGACGTTGACCCGCCCGGTGCCGTCGTCGTCGTACGCCATCCATTCCTCGCCCGGGATCATCCCGGAGCTAACGGTGATCCCTCCATCCACGGCGACGTTCGGGCCGTACAAGGTGGCGTAGCCACCATTGAACGTGGGATCGACGAGCGCGCGGTAGTTGACGTAGATCGCGCGTTTCCGCAACTCCGCTGCAGTCGGGTTCGCCGGGTCCATGAATCCGGGCGGAGGCGGAGTCGAGCTCACCGGCGTGGTCTGCCCCAGGCCCGCCGCGCCGAGACCGCCGGTCAGCAGGTCGTCGCTGCCGCCGTCGTACACGGTGCTGACGACGGATCCGCGCACGACGAACGAGGGCAACGCATTGCTGTCGGAGCTGGAGCAGGCAGCGGTGACGGCGAGAAACGAGAGCACGATGCGCTTCGACACGGCTCCTCCGGGGCAATTTTGCGGGCGCACCCTAGAGAGAGCGGCGACGGAGGTCAAGGTAGGCGAATGTCTCCCTTGGCCTCGCGAGGCCTGGTCTGGCATCTCTCGCACCGGGAGGCGCGCCTGCCCGACGCGCCCGCCCTGGTGCTGAAGATCCGGGAAGTGGCGCGCCTGGAGACACTGGATGTCTCGCTCTACAAAAAGATCGATTTCTCCCCCGACCCGCGCGAGCAGGCAACGGTCTGGGCCTCGCTCGCCCAGTGGGCGAGCTATACGGTGCGGCCTCCGCGCGGGCGCGCGATCGTATTCGCCGTCGCGCACCTCGGGCTCGACCTGCGCAAGCTCGACACCGACTCCCTGCGCGTGACCGGACGCCGCGTGGAAGTGGTGCTGCCCCGGGTCCAGACCGAGGTCGAGCTGCGGCCCGCCGAGGTCGAGATCATCGGGTCGAACCTGAACTCGGAACAGACCGCGCAGCTCTTCGAGCGGGCGCGCAACGCCTTCGAGGCGGAAGTCGTCGCCGACAAGGTGCTACAGGAGCGGGCGCGGGAATCGGCCCGGCAGTCGCTGCGGTCGCTTTTCGTCGGGCTCGGCTTCTCGGAGGTCGCGTTCGTGGAGAAGCTCTCGCCCGAGCCGCAGCGTGGGTAGTCCGCTCGCGCATCACTGGACCCTCGATCCGAAGATCGATTTCCTCAACCACGGCTCGTTCGGCGCTTGCCCGCGCCCCGTGCTGGAGGCGCAGGCCGAGCTGCGGGCGCGGATGGAACGGCAGCCCCTGCAATTCCTCGCCCGCGACCTGGAGGGCTTGCTCGACGATGCCCGCGCGGCGCTCGGGCAGTTCATCGGCGCGGATCCCGACGATCTCGCGTTCGTGCCCAACGCGACCACGGGCGTCAACACCGTCATCCGTTCCCTGGAACTTCAGCCCGGCGACGAGCTGCTCACGACCGACCACGCGTACAATGCCTGCCGCAACGCCCTGCGCTGGCACGAGAAGCACGGCGCGAAAGTGGTCGTCGCTGCGGTCCCATGGCCCATCGCCGGTCCCGCGCAGGTCACCGATGCGGTGCTGGGCAGCGTGACTCCGCGGACGCGGCTGGTGCTGCTCGACCAGGTCACAAGCCCGACGGGGCTAGTCTTCCCGGTGGACCAGATCGTGGGCCGCCTGAACGAGCGCGGAATCGATACGATCATCGACGGCGCCCATGCTCCGGGCATGCTCCCGCTGAACGTACGCGCGATCGGGGCAGCATACTTCACGGGCAACTGTCACAAGTGGCTGTGCGCGCCGAAGGGTGCGGCGTTCTTGTACGTCCGCCGCGAGCGGCAGGAGCGGATCCGCCCGCTGGTGATCAGCCATGGGGCGAACGCGCCGCGGACGGATCGGTCGCGCTTCCGCCTCGAGTTCGACTGGCTGGGAACGGACGATCCGACGCCGTTCCTCTGCATCCCGCATGCGCTGGGCTTCCTCGGCTCTCTGTTGCCGGGAGGCTGGGCCGAGCTGATGGAGCGCAACCACGCGCTGGCGGTGCGCGGCCGCAAGCTGCTCTGCGATGCCCTTCGGGTTTCAGAGCCGGCCCCGGAACAGATGCTCGGCTCGCTTGCGTCGGTTCCTCTACCCGACGCGACCGGCGACCCGCCGCCCGCGCGCGGCGTCGTCCTCTGGCATCCGTTGCAGCGCGCGCTGCTCGAGAAGCATCGCATCGAGGTGCCGGTGATGCCGTTCCCGGCTTGGCCGAGGCAGCTCGTCCGGATCTCCGCGCAGGCTTACAACTCCGAGGACCAGCTCGCGCGGCTCGGCGCCGCGCTACGGACCGAGCTCCAGCTCGCGTAGGACCTGGGGCGTGTCGGCGTCGAGGAACGGGCGGATGTCCGCCCATTCGAGCTTGGCGGCGCGCACGAGCGGCAGGATCGCGCGGGGACCCATGGCCCTGGGCGCGGCGAGCAACTCTTCCGCCACCTTCAGGCAGGGCTCGCGGCGCCAGAGCGCGCAGAGCGGTTGAAGAGAGCCGCCCGCCTGCGGCACCGCGACGTCGTGATCGGCGATGGCAGCGATCAGGGCATCGATCAAGGCGCCGTCGGCCGCGAACGGCATGTCCGCGGCGCAGGCGAAGACCAGCGGGTAGCGAGACGCGCGCAAGCCCGCAGCCAGGCCGGCGAGCGGGGTTTGAATGGGGCGGACATCGTGCAGGAGCTCGGCCCCGCCGGCGACCGCTTCGTACTTGTCCGGGTCCTTGGCGGCGAGGGCGACCTGCGCGAAGCCCGCCGCGCGCAGCTCGCGGACGACGCGCGAGATCAGGGGCTCGCCCCGGAACTGCGCCAGCGCCTTGTCGCTGCCGAACCGGCGGCTCTCCCCGCCGGCGAGGACCACGGCGCACGCATCGCGCACCATCTCAAGCCACCCGATCGCCGAAGATCCTCTGCAGCGCCGGTGTCGCGCGCACTAGATCGAGCGCGAGCTTCGCGTGCCCCTGCGCGTACCCGTTTCCGATCGTCAGGCGCACGTCCTTGCCGGCGCCCTCCGCGCCGAGGGCGGCCGCGGTGAACGAAGTGGCCATGCTGAAGAAGAGGACCTCGCCGCCGTCGCGCGCGGAGAGGATGCTCGCCATCTCGGTGCCGGGAACGCTCGCGCAGTTCACCACCAGATCGAACGCACCACGCGTCTGGGCGTAGATCTCGAGCGGCTTCGTCGCGTCTGCGGCGATCCATGCGTCGGCGAGACCGTCGGAGACGAGGCGCTGGGCGGCGTCGCGGCGGTAATCCAAGGCGGTGACATGCGCCCCATTCTTTCGCGCCTGCGCGCAGGCGAGCGAACCGCTCTTGCCCGCGCCCAGCACCAGGACCCGCTGTCCTTTCGAGGCGAGCCGCGCCACCCAGGCCGGCGCACCGCAGACGTCGAGGACCGCGAGCGCCGTCGCTTCCGGCAGATCTTCCGGCATGCGCGCCCAGAGGCCGCTCGCGAACAAGACGGCGCTCCCTTTGACGTCCACGCGCTCGGCGTGCGGATGGACGGCCTGGATATCGTCCAGGACGAGTGGGGTCAACGTGAGGGAGACCAGGGTGGCGACGCGGTCGCCGCGCCTGAGCTGCGCGCGCGCGGGATGCTCGGGTCCGATCTCCGCCACCCGCCCGATCAGCATGCCGCCCGACCCGGTGACCGGATTCTGCATCTTGCCGCGCGCCGCCACGATCTCGCGGATCCGGGAAGCGATCCGGGGCACGTCGGCCGCGCACTCCTGCTGCAGCTGCCGGAACGACGCGGCGTCGATGTTGAGGCGCTCGACGTCGATTGCGAGCTCGTCGGGCCCGAGCGGGAGGTGGGGATCGATCACCTCCGCCTGCTGCGGCAGCACGCCCTTGGGACGCACTACCCGCCGGAGCCCGTACGGATCACTCACGCGTCACTCCGATGGGAACGCGCTGCGGCGGAAGCTGCTGCTGGTCGGCGGCGCCCTGGGCAAGCTTGATGAAGGGCGTGAGGAGATCGATGGGCACCGGAAAGATTGTAGTGCTCGCCTTCTCGGCGCTGATCTCGACCAGCGTCTGCAGATAGCGCAGTTGCAGCGCGGAAGGGTGGGCCTGGATCACGTCCGCGGCCATCCCCAGCTTCTCCGCCGCCTGGTACTCGCCCTCGGCGGCGATGACCTTGGCGCGCCGCTCGCGCTCCGCCTCGGCCTGCCGCGCCATCGCCCGCTGCATCTCCGGCGGAAGGTCGATAGCCTTGACTTCGACGGCGGTCACCTTGATGCCCCAAGGCTCGGTGTGCAGGTCGAGGACCTGCTGGAGCTCCTTGTTGATCTTCTCGCGCTGGGCCAGCAGATCGTCGAGATCCAGCTTGCCCAGCGTGCTGCGCAACGTGGTCTGCGAGAGCTGCGAGGTGGCGTAGAGGAAGTTCTCCACCTGGATGATTGCCTTCTCCGCGTCGATGACGCGGAAGTAGATGACGGCCGAGACCTTCAGGCTGACGTTGTCGTGGGTGATCACGTCCTGGGGCGGCACGTCCCGGGTGACGGTGCGCAGATCCACCTTCACCATCCGGTCCACTCCGGGGACGATCCAGTTGAGGCCCGCGCGCTTCACCTCCGCGAAGCGCCCGAGGCGGAAGATGACTCCCGACTCGTATTCCTGGATGACGCGCAGGCCGGAGATGATCCAGAACAGGACGGGAACGACGAATACCCAGGCGATCATGACGTTGCCTTTGTCAGTGCGGCGCCCTCGGGCGCCACTTCGAGGGTGAGCCCATGCACGGCGAGCACGCGCGCGCGGCCGCCGGGAGTCAACGGCTGTGCGCTGGACGCCTTCCACAGCTCGCCGGCGACCAGCACGGTTCCGTCTTCGCGCACCTCGCCGATCTCCCCGATCAGCGAGTAGCCGCCCGAGCGCAGCGGTTGCCGCACGCTGGAGGAGAGCTTCCAGGCCAGCGTTCCGGCGATCACCGCCATCGCGGCGCCCACCGGCGCGACGATACGCCAGCCGAGCCCGAAATCCGCATCCGCGTAGAAGCTCTTGTCCACGGGCCCGATCAGCAAGAGCGATCCGATGACCACGCAGACCAGCCCCGCGGCGACGAACCCGCCGTGGCCGCCGACGTACATCTCGGCGACGAAGAAGCCGATCCCGAGGACGATGAGCAACAGCGCGCCGGCGTTCACCGGAAGCATCTGGAAGGCGATGGCGGCGATCACCAGACAGATGCCGCCCACCACGCCCGGAACGACGGTCCCCGGATGGAACAGCTCGAGCATGACGCCGATTACCCCGAGCATCGCGATCAGATACGCGACCTCGGGATTGGCGAGCCCGTGCAGGACCTCGTCCTTCACGGCCCAGGGCACGTTGCGTACCTCCGCGCTGGCGGTGTGGAGCGTGCGCTTCTCGCCCCCGCCGAGATCGATCTTGCGCCCGTCGATCTTGCGCAGGAGCTCCGGCAGGTCTTCGGCGATGAGATCGATTGCGTGCAGCTCGAGCGCCTTGGAGGCGGTGACGCTCTCGCTCTGCCGCACCGCCTTCTCCGCCCATTCGACGTTGCGCGACCTGCGCTCGGCGATGCCTTTGACGAACGCCGCGGTGTCGTTCTCCAGCTTCTGGAACATCATGTTCTGCTCGCCCTTCTTGTTCTCGTCGGGCGAGCCGAGCGCCACCGGATGGGCCGCTCCGATGTTGGTGGAGGGCGCCATCGCCGCCACGTGCGCCGCCATGGTCAGGAAAACTCCGGCAGACCCGGCGCGAGCCCCGGGCGGGCCCACCCAGAACACGATCGGGACCTTGGCGTTCAACTCCGCCTGGACGATGTCGCGGGTCGTGGTGAGCAGGCCCCCGGGGGTGTCGATCCGGACGACCAGCGCCTCGACGCCCCTCTCCTGCGCTCCGTGGATGGCGGCGATCAGATATGCGCCCGAGCCGGGATCGACGGAGCCGGTAAACTCGGCGTAGTGCACGACGGGGCCGGCCGCGAGCAGGAGTGCGAGGATCACGACGCGCCTCCCTTGGGGATGGGAATCCGCAGCCTCTTCATCACCTGCTTCAGATCTTCCCACACCTTGCCCTTCTCGGCGGGGCTGCGCAGCAGGTAGGCGGGGTGGAAGGTCGGCATCACGGGGATGCCTTCGTACTCGCGCCACTGGCCGCGCAAGCGGGTGATCGGCGTCTGCTC
>VBKQ01000382.1 GCA_005879505.1 Deltaproteobacteria bacterium | reverse complement strand
GAGCCGGCGCTCTGCGTAGCGCTTCATCTTCTCCAGCGCATCCCGGTCCTGCCCGAACAGCCGCAGCTCGCAAGCAGGCGCCGCGCGGAACGCTTCCACCAGCGCCGCGGTGAAGGGCGTGCTTCCGCCGAGAATGGCTATGACCCGCTTCACCTGCGAGCCGTCTTTCCGAAGAATTCGCACACGCAATCCGCGACGTAATCGATCTCGTCGATACCGATGTCGGGCCGGATCGGCAGGCAGAGCAGCTCCCTCGCGAGCTGCTCCGCCACGGGAAACTGCCCCTCTCTCCACCCCTTTCCGGCGAAGGCGGGCTGCAGATGGATCGGTGTCGGATAGCGGATGACCACGTCGATGTCGCGCGCCCGCAGGTGGGCGAGAAGCGCATCCCGCTCGCGCATTCGCACCTGGAAGAGGTGATAGGCGTGAGTTTCTCCCTCGGCGCGCGCCTGGAACGAGAGGGGCAACCCGGCAAGACGCTCGCGGTACCAGCCAGCCGCCTTGCGCCGATGGTCGTTCCATTGCTCGAGGCGGGGCAATTTCCAGGAGAGGATCCTCGCTTGCAGCGCGTCGAGCTTGGTGTTGAAGCCGACGACGACGTGATTGTTCTGCCCCACCTGGCCGAGCTCGCGCTGCCGGCGCAGCGCCTCATCGAGCTCGGCGTTGCGCGCCACCACCGCTCCGCCATCGCCGGCCGCCGAGAGGTTCTTGCTCGGATGGAAGCTGAAGCAGCCGAAGTGGCCGAACGTCGCCACCGACTGCCCTTCGATCCGCGCGCCGATCGCTTGCGCGGCATCTTCGATGACGAACAGGCCATGCGCCTCGGCGAGCGCGACGATCTCGGCCATCGGTGTGGGCTTCCCGTACAGGTGGACCGGCATGAGCACGCGCGTTCTGGGACCGATGGCATCGCTGAGCTGCTTCTTGTCGATGAGGAACGTCTCCGGATCGACGTCGACGAGGACCGGCTCGGCGCCGACGAGCGTGATGGCGCCGACGGTGGCGTTGAACGTGTTCGCCTGGGTGATGACCTCATCGCCAGGGCCGATGCCCAGAGCGCGCAGCGCCACCACCAACGCGTCGGTGCCGGTGTTTACGCCGCGCACGAATCGCGCGCCGAGAAATTGCGCCAGCTCGGCTTCGAACTGCTTTACTTCGGCCGTCAGCTCGTATCGGCCGCCAACCAGCATCGCGCGAAGATCCGCGATCAGCGGCTCGATGTCGGCTCCCAGCTGATGGGCATAGTTGTAGCGGGCGACCTTCATCCAGATCCTCCGGCGATTCCGGCGCCGATCAGCCCCGAGAAGTCGTCGTTCAGTCCCAATTCCACCCGCGCATCCCAGTCTCTACGCCCGCTCCAGCAGCGCGCGCCGGCGGCCTCGGCGACGAGTCGCCTGTACCGCTCGCCGAGCGCGAGGGCGAAGCCCCCGACGAGCACGAATCGTTCGATGCCGACGCCGAGGTGCATCGCCGCCAGTGCCCACCCGAGCGGTCCGGCCCCACGCTCGATGGTCCTTACGGCCCAGAGATCGTTTCGGTGAAAGGCGGCGACCAGATCCCCGCTGGTCAGAGCTTCGGAGCGCGCTTTTCGCGCGCAGGCGAGGACCGCTCGCCCCGAGGAAACCGCACCCAGATGTCCGCGGCCACCGCATTCGCATACCGGCGCGCTTGTGGAATCGTCGACGCATAGATGGCCCAACTCCCCGCCCGATCCGTTCCGGCCGACCAGCGCACGCCCGCCGGCGAACACCTTGTTCCCGATCCCGGAGCTGACGGTGACGATGCAGAATTCTTCCTCGGCCGATCGCAGATAGCGGTACCCGGCCGCGGTGACGTCGTTGAGAATCCGGACGCGGGCGTTCGGCCAGCGGCGGGCCACGTCTTTACTCAGCGGATACGGGGAGGCCAGCTGGTTGCCCCAGATGGTGGGTGCCGCGAGGACGTCTCCGGCCGGACCAATGGGTCCCGCAAAGGCGACGCCGATTTCGCTGACCGCCCGCTGGTCGACGAGCTCAGTCCCCAGCCTGTGCATGAGGGCGAGCAGTTGCTCCGACAACTGTTCGAATGACGACTCGGGGAAGTCGAGGTGATTGGGTGTTGCGGCGGCGACGGATCGGACGAGCGTCGAGGTTCGAGCATTGAACAGGCCCGCACGCGTCCTCGTTCCGCCGATGTCAAAGACGAGGGTTGCCATCGCGTCCGCTCACGCTCCTGCGCGAATGTGGGGAGGAGCGGTAGCTCGCGCAAGCGAGTGACATCTCGTGCCGCGAGGCGCCGCATTTCCCACCACTGGCCTTCAGGCGGGGCGGGCATCACCTTGCCGCACGTCGAGGACTTGATGAGCAGCTCTCCAGCAGCCGCGCTGATCATGGCGGGTGGGCGGTCGGAACGGATGAGGGCGGGCGGCTCTCGTCAACACAAAGGTCTGCGCACCGTCCTCGGGATGCCTCTGATCGAATGGAATCTGCGCGCGCTGCTCCGATTCGGGTTCGGGCACCTATTCGTCGCCGTCAATGCCCGGGAGCGGGAGCTGGCGACCTGGATCGACTCCCACGGCCGCGCGCTCGCCCAATCGCAATCGGCAAGGCTGGAGATTCTCGTCGAGGCAGAGCCGCTGGGCACCATCGGGGCCGTCGCTTCTCTCCCGCGAGAGATCGACGACGCGGTGATCGTCAACGTCGACAATCTGACGAGCCTGGACCTGAAAGAGCTTGCCCATTACCACCGGGAGTTGCGGGCGGCGGCGACGATTGCCACCCATGTCCAGCCGTTCCCTATTCCATTCGGGATGCTAGAGCTGGCCGAGCAGCGCGTGATCGCCTATCGCGAGAAGCCCACGCTCTCGATCCCAATCTCGAGCGGGACATATGTCCTGCACCGCCGGGCGATCGATCGCGTTCCCGCCGGCCGCCGGCTCGACGTCCCGGCGCTGATCGAGGCGCTGCTCCAAGCCGGCGAAGCCGTCCTCGCCTATCCACACCAGGAGCCGTGGATCGACGTCAATGACGAGGCGGCGCTCGCCCACGCGCAGCAGCTGTTTTCGGGAGGCGAGCCGTGATCAACGTCCTCTCCGTCATCTCCGAGCTGAATTTCGGAGGGGGCGAAAATCGCCTGCTCAACTTCGCTCGCACCATCGACTCGAATCGGTTTCGCCTCACGGTAGCGACGCTCTATTCACGGGAACACCCGCTTCAAAGCCAGTGCGGATCCATGCTGAGGCAATTCGCGGAAGCGGTCATAAAAGTGCACGCCATCGGCCTGCCGCACCCCAGCACCGTGCGGGGGCTGCGCGTCATGAGGCTCGCCGGCACCGCCGCCACGCTCGCCACCGCCATCGCCAGGATCCGGCAGCTCATCGTCTCCGCCCGCGCCCAGATCGTCGACGCGCACCTGGAGACCGCACTTTACACGGCTGTGCCCGCGGCAGCGAGCGCGGGCGTGCCCGCGGCGGTCACCTTGTACAGCGAGCTCGCGCTCTGGAGGCTGTATGACAGTCGGCTCACGCAAGTCCTCTTGCCATCCATCCGGCGCCTCAATCTTCGGCTGTGCAGCGCCATCATCACAGACTCGAAGGCTCGCGCGGCGGAGCTCGAGCATTTCATCGGCCGCTCGTCGCCGGTGCACGTGATTCCGAACGGCGTGCATCTCGACAAGCCTTCCCGCTCCCGAAGCGATGTGCTGAGGGAATTCGGCATCCCTGAGAATACCCAGGCAATCATTCTCGGCCAGGTCGCCGGTCTGGTTCCCTTCAAGGGACAAGCGGTGCTCCTGGACGCCGCTCGTCGCATCCTCGACAAAGGCTGCGACGTTTACGTTCTCTGCGTCGGCTACCCTCGCCTCGGTCCTGCCTATCCGCTCCAGTTGCGGCGGCAAGCGGAACAGCTCGGAATGTCGGATCGGGTTCGCATCCAGGCCTATCCGGGAAATATCGCCGATGTCTGGAGCGTGATTGACATTCATGTCCATGCCTCGTCCATCGACTCCCTGCCCAACGCGATCATCGAAGGGATGTCGCTGGGAAGGCCGGCTGTCGTTTCCACGGTCGGAGCAATACCGGACCACGTCGAGAATGGCCGTACGGGTCTGATCATTCAGCCGGACGACCCCAAGGCAGTGGCCGATGCCCTCCTGCGGCTGCTGGGAAACAAGGCATTTGCAGAACAACTTGGGCGGGCCGCCTACCAACGCTATCTCGAGCGTTTCACTCCCGAAGTTACGACCCGCCAGATCGAGAGCTGCTTCGAGAGCATGGTCGAGGCTCATCGCAACCGCCGCGAAAGCGCCCGGTCGCCTTGATGGCAAAGTCACTTCAAGGCGCGCGCATCACGGTCACCGGCGCAGGGGGATTCCTGGGGCCTGTCGTCGTCGATGCACTGGCGCGCCAAGGAGCCCGCGTTCAAGCGATCATCGGACCGCCCGGCGAGCCGGCGAGAATTCCTCCTGGGGCGGCGTACGTGGCGCAAGCCGATATCTGTGACGCAGCGGCGATGGCAAAGCTGGTCGCCGACGTCGATGCGGTCGTCCATCTGGCGGGACCTGCATCCGTGGCCGCGTCGTTCCAGGACCCGGCGAGAACCGTACGGGTCCATGCCGAAGGGACGGCTGCGGTCCTCCAGGCCTGCCGCGCGGGGGGAGTGCGAAAGCTGGTGTACGTCTCGTCCGCCGAGGTCTACGGCCAGCCGCTGCGATCGCCGGTCAGCGAGCAACATCCGCTCGGCGCCCGATCGCCTTACGCAGCGGCGAAGATCGGCGGAGAAAAGCTGATCGAAGCTTGGGGCCACGCATTCGGCCTGCGCGCCGTCATCCTGCGGCCGTTCTCGATCTACGGCCCGGGCGCGTCACCGGAATCGCTGATCCCGCGGATCATCGGCATGGCGCGCCGCGGCCTGCCGGTGGTGCTGCGAAATCTGAAGCCCGT
>VBKQ01000359.1 GCA_005879505.1 Deltaproteobacteria bacterium | reverse complement strand
CCTGGCAGGGTTCTACATCGCCTCGCATCCCGCGCCTGTGCGCGCCGCCATCGACGCCTTCCGTCAGGCCATCGACGAAAACCCCTTCCTGGTCGTCGAGCGCGGATGTTCGAGTCGCAGGCGGAGAACCTCCAGCGCAAGGTGCGCGAGAGCGTGTTCAACACGCCGAAAGAGGTCGACACCGCCGTGGCCGCGGTGCGCACGCTCGCGGCGGCTTAGGCGCTGCCGCACGAAGTGACCGGCGCCGGGGCGCGATGCACGATCTCCCCGCCGTGAACGACGACCCGCGCGTGCTCGACGCCTGCGTGGTACGGCAAGTGCGCCGCGTCCGCACAGGAAAAGAGGACCAGATCGGCGCGCAGGCCGGTGCGCAAAACGCCGCGGTCGCCGAGGCGCAGCGCCTTGGCCGCGCCGGCGGTGCACGACCAGAGTGCTTGCGCCGGCGTGAGCCCGGCCATGAGGCATCCCGCAGCCAGCAGCATCGACACGCTCTCGATGCGCTGGGTCCCCGGGTTGATGTTGCTGCCCAGCGCCACCGTGATGCCGGCGTTCAGGAATGGCTGGGCCTGAGCCGCGCGTTCCCGCAGGAACCAGGCTGCGAGCGGCAGCAGCACCGCCGTGGTGCCCGCGCGGGCAAGCGCCTCGATCCCCTCCCGCGTCGCCCGCTCGAGGTGATCGGCGCTCGCGCATTCGAGCTCGGCGGCGAGCTGCGCGCCACCCGAAGCGCTCAGTTGATCCGCATGCAGATGGCAGACGAGTCCCGCCTGCGCCCCGGCCTCCAGCGCCGTCCGGCACTCATCGGTGTCGAAGGCGCCCTTCTCGAGAAAGGCGTCGCAGCCGCGCGCGCCCTCACGGGCTGCCTCCGGAATCAGTTCCTGGACTACGGCTCGCAGCCAATCGAAGCGGTCCGAATCCGGCGGCACCGCGTGCAAGGCGAGCAGCGTGGGAAGCACTTCGCAGCCCACCCGGCGGCCAGCGGCGCGCGCGAGGCGCAAGAGCCGCAGCTCATGGTCGACGCTCAGTCCGTAGCCGGTCTTCACCTCGACCGTGGTCACTCCGCTGCGCACCAGGCGCGCGAGGCGCTCGCGCGCTCCGGCGAGCAGCTCTTCATCGGAAGCGGCGCGCGTGGCCTCCACCGTGCTGCGGATTCCGCCGCCCGCTTGCGCGATCTGCTGATACGTCGCGCCCGCCAGCCGCTGCGCGTGCTCCCGCGCCCGGTCGCCGGCGAAGATCAGGTGCGTGTGCGGATCGATCAGGCCCGGGGCGAGCAGGGCGCCCTCCGCCTCGATGCGCTCGCCCCCCGTCGGCGCACCGCTCGTGCGTCCCAGGTAGGCGATGCGATCGCCGTCGCAGGCCACCGCTCCGTCCTCGATGATCGCGAGGGGCGCGTCCGCGTCCCCGGTCTGCGGGCCGGTCATGGTGGCGACGCGGGCGTGTTCGATGACCAGCATCAGCGCGTCAGACCCGGGATCTGCACACCACGCTCTCGCGCCACCTGGATCGCGTCCTCATATCCGGCGTCGGCGTGCCGCAGGATCCCCATCGCCGGATCGCTCGTCAGCACCCGCTCGAGGCGCTTCGCTGCTGCGGGCGTTCCGTCCGCGACGATGACCTGGCCGGCGTGCAGCGAGTACCCGATGCCCACGCCGCCGCCGTGATGGAAGGAGACCCAGGATGCGCCGTTCACGGCGTTGACCAGCGCGTTCAGGATCGGCCAGTCGGCGATGGCGTCGGAGCCGTCCTTCATCGCCTCGGTCTCCCGGTTCGGGCTGGCCACGCTGCCGCAGTCCAGATGATCGCGCCCGATCACGATCGGCGCCTTCACCTTCCCGCCCGCCACCAGGTCGTTGAAGATCAGCCCCGCTTTCGCCCGCTCGCCGTAGCCGAGCCAGCAGATGCGCGCGGGCAGGCCCTGGAACTTCACCCGCTTCTGCGCCATCGTCAGCCAGCGGCGCAGGTGCGCCTTCTCTGGGAAGGCATCGAGGATCGCCCGGTCGGTAGTGAAGATGTCCTGCGGATCTCCGGAGAGCGCCACCCAGCGGAAAGGGCCCTGCCCCTGGCAGAAGAGAGGGCGGATGTAGGCGGGCACAAACCCCGGATACGCGAACGCGTCGCGGACGCCGCCCTCCTGGGCGAAGGCGCGCAGGTTGTTGCCGTAATCGAAGACGTGGCTGCCCCGGCGTCGCAGCTCGAGCATCGCCTCCACGTGGCGAGCCATGCTGGAGAGGCTCCGCTTCTGGTACTCCGCCGGATCGCGCGCGCGCAGCTCCGCGGCCGCCTCGACCGACAGGCCGGCGGGGATGTATCCATTCAGCGGATCGTGCGCGGCGGTCTGGTCCGTGACCAGATCCGGCTTCACTCCCCGGCGCACCAGCTCCGGGAGGACTTCCGCCGCGTTCCCCACGACTCCGATGGATCGCCCCTCGTCGCGCTCCACCGCGCGTTGCGCCTCGCGCAGCGCCTCCTCGAGCGACGGCGCGAGCGTGTCCAGATATCCTTGCTCCACGCGACGTCGCGCGCGCGCCGGATCGACTTCGATGCCGATGAACACCGCTCCGCACATCGCCGCCGCAAGCGGCTGCGCCCCGCCCATGCCGCCGAGCCCGGCGCTGACCACCAGCCGCCCGGAAAGGTCGTCCGACCCGAAGTGCTGGCGTCCCGCCGCCGCGAACGTCTCGTAGGTGCCCTGCAGGATCCCCTGGGTGCCGATATAGATCCAGGATCCGGCGGTCATCTGGCCGTACATGATCAGGCCGGCCCGCTCGAGCTCGCGGAACTTCTCCCAGGTGGCCCATTTCGGGACCAGATTCGAGTTCGCGATCAGCACCCGCGGCGCGTCGGCATGCGTGCGCAGCACGCCGACGGGCTTCCCGCTCTGCACCAGCAAGGTCTCGTCGTCCCCCAACGTCCGGAGGGTCGAGCAGATCCGCTCGAAGCTGGGCCAGTCGCGCGCCGCCTTCCCGCTGCCGCCGTAGACCACCAGCTCTTCCGGCTTCTCCGCCACCTCCGGATCGAGATTGTTCTGCAGCATCCGGAGCGCCGCTTCCTGCACCCAGCCCCGGCAAGAGAGCGCGCTCCCGCGGGCGGCATGGATCGCGTGGGCCATGCGCGCTTCTATGACACAGTTGATACATTCCGGGGATGGAAGACTGGCGCCGGAACTTGATCGAGGACGACGAAGACCGGCTGCTCGGGCTGCTCCGATCGGCCCGGCGGGTTGCCGTGCTCGGGATCAAGACGGACGCCGCGCGCGGCCAGCCCGCGTACTACGTGCCGCAGGCGCTGCAGCAGATGGGTCTCGAGATCGTTCCCGTGCCGGTCTACTACCCGGAAGCGACCGAGATCCTCGGGCAGAAGGTGTACCGGCGCCTCGCAGACGTGCCCGGCGAGATCGACATCGTCGACGTGTTCCGCCGTTCGCGCGACGTGGCTGCCCACCTCCCGGACCTGCTCGCGACGCGGCCGCGCGCGGTCTGGCTGCAGAGCGGCATCCGCGACGACCGCACGGCGGAGGCGCTGGCGCGCGCCGGCTCGCTCGTGGTGCAGGACCGCTGCCTGATGGTCGACTATCGGGGAGTGGCGCGCAGCCGCTGAAGGGCCCCCAGGTGGGCTGCGCTCGTCCCGCAGCAACCCCCGAGAAATCGCGCGCTGGAGGCCAGGCCGATGATCCGTCGCGCCCAGTCCTCGGGAGCGAGCCCGGCAGCGTCTGGTTTGAGGACTCCGGCGCCGGCGGCATCGGTGGGCCAGGGCGAGCAATTGTATCCGGCCGCGTCAGCGCCCAGCCGGGTCAATTCCTCGAGCGGGGCCCGTTCCATCGCGCAGGTAACGACGATGGGCAGCGAGGTCGCCTCTCTCGCAATCCGGACCGCATCCAGTGCCCGCGCTGCGCTGGTCGCAGACTCCAGCCAGATGGCGTCGGCGGCAGCGAGCTGCGCGATCTGGCGGGTCAGGTCCGGCAGGCCGGCCCAGAGGGAGCCCGCGACGAACTCCGCGCCGCTCTCGCGCGCGAGTTGCAACGCCGCGGCAGCTTCTTCGGCCGACGCGCCCACGAACGTGTTCGTGAGGACGAGCTGCGCTCCGGCTTCTACGTGGGAACGATGCACCGCGAGGACGTCGGTCGGACGGGTCAGGTTCCATTCCGGCGCGCGCCCGCGAAGCCCGCGATCGATCAGCGCCGTTCCCATCGCGGCGTCGAGGAGCAGCGTTCGCGACCGCAAGGCTTCCGCGAATGGGGTCACAGCTGCACTTCCTGACCGGGCTGTGGCGCCTCGACGCGCCAGCCCTTCGCGGAAAGGCGGGCGCGCTGCGCTTCGATCGCCGGAGGCTCCCCATGGACGAGGAACACCCGATCCGGCGGCGACGGAGCGCGCGCCAGCCAGCGATCCTCTTCCATCCAGTCCGCGTGCGCGGAAAAGCCGGTCATCTGCACGACCTTCGCGCGGACGGGAACCGACGTCCCGTATCTTCCGAGATCACCCGAGAAGAGGATCCGCTTCCCGTCTACGCGGACGTCGAGGAATCCGCTGTCGGGAAGGAGCAACCAGGCCAGGTCGCGCGTCCCTTCGGTGCACAGCGCGCGCCGCACGAGACCCTGCGCGCACAGCCGAGGCAGGAAGCCCGTGTGATCGATGTGGGCGTGCGTGAGGACCACCGCGTCGAGCTTGCCGCTGGTCCAGGGCGCCCAGTTCCGCAGCCGCAGCTCCTTTCGCCCCTGGAAGAGGCCGGCGTCGATCAGGACCCGGTTGCCCGACGCTGTGGTGAGGAGATGGCGCGAACCGGTGACGGTCTGGGCGGCGCCGAGGAAGGTGAGCGAGGCCACCGCGGCACAGTGCCATATCGGCCGCCACGTTGCTTCGCGATCGTTTCCGCGCACGCGCGGCGGGCGCCGAAGGACCGGCCACCGCGATTTGAAAAGGGAGACATCGAGCGGAACGGAAGCGCGGTGAAGCTCCTCGAGGCTGAGTTAGGAACCGGAATGCTCCTGGTCCAGTGCATCGAGTTCGTTGGCGAGGCGGAGAAGTGCTCTGGCGATGTCTCGAGCCTCGTGGGGTGTCAGTTCGATCGGATCGCCGCGCGGGGACACTGCCTTCAGGTGAATCGTTGGCTATTGGTCTGCTAGAAGCCTCGTCCGCGCAGCTCGAGGAGCAGCTCCTCGTAGAAGGAGACCGCGTCGAATCCGCGCCCCCAGCCGATCTGCGCCCAGTGGTCCGCCTCGATCTCGCGCAGCACCTCGCCGTGCGCTTGCGAAGTCGTCGGAACCACGCCGTCGTTGGGCCCGGAGCATTCGGCGAGATAGAGGTGGGAGGGCCAGAGCAGCGGATTGGTCTTCAGCCGCCCGCTGCGTCCCACCACGCTAGCGTATGCCACGCCTTGCGCGTCCGGCACCTCGAGGTTGAACTTCGCCATCCCTTCGGTCGTCAGGTCGCCGAACCCGGTGAGGTCGACGAGCTTGCGCAGCAGCCGCGTGATGCGCCCGAACACGGCATGCCCCGCGTCCGCGAGCGGGGTGCCGAGATGTGGCGTGCCGATGGTGACGAGGGAGGCGACTTTGTCTGCCAGCCCAAGCCGCGAGATCGCGAAGCGCGCGTCGAGACCGCCCATGCTGTGGGCGACGATGTTCACGCGCGGCTCCGGCAAGGCCCGGATCAGGTCGGCAAGCCGCGCGGCGCGGGCGGAGACCGAGGAAGCCGGCGGCACTCTTGGGCAGTAGAGCTGCGCACCCGCTCGTTCGAGTTGCTCGCCGATGCCGCGGAAGTAGAGGTGCTTGCGGTTGCCGAGCCCGATCTCGTCGAATCCGAGGAATCCGTGCGCGAGGACGACGGGGAGCCGCGGCGCCGTCGGCTTGCGCGCCCGCCGGAGCTTTCGCGACTGCTTCCAGTGCTGCAGCGCGACCGCGACGACAATTGTCGCGGCGAGGGCGAGGAGCAGCCAGGAGAGCATGCGCTAGCCTAGAGCGCGTTTCCGACCGCCCGCAAGGATGTTTCCGCCTTCGCGGAAACGATTTTAAAATGCGCAGGCACTACCCCGCCTGCGGCCGGCATGCCCTGAGGGGCACCTCAACATCGTACAGTCCAATAATATAGCCGCATAGCCGCACTTCGTGCGGCAGCGGCTAGGGGCTGGTTCCGGTTTCCACCGGCGACACGGCGGCAGCCTGCACACGGGTGGCGCCGAAATTCGCCCGATCGGACTCGAACGCGCAGGTATTCAGGAGCTCCTTCTGCTCCGGTGTGCGCTTGCGGATGCGGGCCCGCGCCGCCTGCGCCTCGGCGAAGGCATCCGCGCTCAATCGTCCCTTCGCCAGACGCGCACGGTAGTCCGCCACGCCGAGCACCTGCCGCCAGAGCGATTCGTACAGCTTGTCGAAGTGCTCGCGCACGTCCCCTTCCAGCGCTTGCGCCGGTGCTTCGGTCGACTGCCCGTCGACGGGCACGACGATGAGATCGAGGGTTCCGAAGCCGTTCGCCCCGCGGTCGACCAGCGCCATCGTCTCCCGGGTGGAAAGCGGATAGTCCTCGTCGAGGATGGAGAAGCGGATCGTCTGCGGATCGCTCAGCACCACCACCACCGAACGTCCGCCGAAAGGAAACGTCAGGCTGCGCGTCGTTTCGGCGAGGAGCTGCTTCACCAGGCGATCGCGATCCTGCGCGGTGATCTCGTTGTGCGCTCCGGCAGGATCGCGCTTCGGCACCTTCAGGGTCTCGAGCTCCTCGCGCAGCTGATCGACGGCGACCACCGCATTCAGCGCCGCCGCGTCGGTATAGCCGGCGTGATAGATGCCGATCAGCTCCGGCTCCGAGGTGCGGCAGGAGATCGCGAACACCGGGCTCCCGCTGTTTCCCGAGGCGAGCAGCGCGTCGATCATGAAGTCGGCATGGTTCCAGCCGCGCTCTGTGTCATGGGTCAGCGGATTGAGCACCTTGCCCGTGTTCAGGGCCGCAAAGGCGCCGAGCGGAAAGCCGCGCACCTGGACCAGGTTGCCCGCCCGCAGCGCGCCGGATCGGCCCACACGGTACGGCATCACCGGGAGCACTTTGCGCGCCTTCAGCACCGCGATGTCCGCCTGCGGATCGACCAGCAGCTTGGTCAACAGCACATGGCCCGGCTCGTAGTCGTCGGTCTCGTCCCGCACGATCTTCAGTTGCTCCCGCACTTTCTTCGAGCCCGTCGGCACGCCGTCGACCGGGTGGTCCTCATCCGTCACTTCGGGCTGGCTGGCGACATGCTCGTTGGTGACCAGGTGCGTCTCTCCGTTCAGGATCCGGTACGCGAATCCGGTCCCGTGCACGAGCGAGCGCAGGTAGGCGCGGCGCAGCTTTCCGTCACGGCCGTAATAGATGCGCTCGTAGGTCGCCGTGTTGCGGATGGCGAAGACGAACGACTCGCGGGCCGTGTCCAGGATCGCCGACGCCTTCTCGGGAGGAAGGGCGTCCGCGTAATCTCCGGAGCAGAGCGCCGGATGCGCTGGCGGCGCAGCGGCGGGTTTCGGTTGAGTTTTCGGCGGCTTGTTCTTGCCCTTCGCCAGGGCCGGGAAGGCCAGGGCGAGCACCAGGGCGGTGAACAGACCACGCATGGGAATCTCCATTCCCAAGGTTAAGCGACCGCCCCCGGTGTGCAACTAACCTGGCGCACGCCTTGCCGCGTGCTCCACCCGGGTCTATCGTCGGTCCCCATGCCACATCGGATCCGCGTCGTAGCCGCCATGATCGAGAGGGACGGCAAGTATCTGATCACCCAACGCCGCCCTACGGCAACCCTGCCCCTGTTGTGGGAATTCCCGGGCGGGCGCGTGGAGGAGGGCGAATCGGACGAGACTGCGCTTGCCCGCGAATTGAAGGAGGAGATGGAGATCGACGTCGACGTCGGCGACCGCG
The DNA here is from genome assembly GCA_005879505.1 of Deltaproteobacteria bacterium. Taxonomy (GTDB): domain Bacteria; phylum Myxococcota; class Myxococcia; order Myxococcales; family 40CM-4-68-19; genus 40CM-4-68-19. The sequence continues at coordinate 14,318 of VBKQ01000359.1, read as the reverse complement.
TCATCCATGTCCAACACAGCTATCCCCACTACGACATCGACTTCCGCGTCTACCGCTGCAAGCTCATGCGGGGCGATATCAACCACAAGAAAGTGCACGACCACCGCTGGGTCTCTCCGCAAGAGATGGATCAATACGAATTCCCGGCAGCGGACGAGAAGACGGTCGCTCAGCTGCTCGATTTGACGCACTGACGCAAGCTGCCAAATCTGCCCGCCATCGTTAACCTCTTCCGGGGGACCTGCATTCTCGGAGGGAGGGGCCCGCTCGATGGCGATCGGAAAGCCGAATCCGCGCGGCAAGAAACTCGACAAGCAACCTGGGTCGGGGCCGCGGTTCGGTTCGCCATTGATCTACGTGCTCCTGCTGCTGGTCGGGTTCCTCCTCTTGCGCTCGTTGTTCCAGGACGCCGGATTCCAGCGCGTGCCCTACAGCCGCCTGCTGGAGCGCGTGCAGAACGACGGTTGCCAGAAGGTCGTCCTGAGCAACGACTGGGTGAAGTGCTACCCGAAGGCGGGCGAGAGTCAGGCGAAGGGCGAGTTGCCCTGGTTCGCCGTGCGCGTCTCCGGCGACAGCACGCTGATCAAAACGCTGCAGGACAAGCACATCGAGTACGACGCCGTCTCCGAGAGCGGGATGAGCGAGATGATCTGGATGCTGATCGTTCCCATCGGCATCGGTCTCCTCTTCGTTTCCTGGCTCACGCGGCGCATGTCCGGCGGCATGCCGGGCGGCCCCCCCGGAGTGATGTCGTTCGGGAAGACGAAGGCCCGCGTCTACATGGAGTCGAACACCGGGGTCACCTTCAAGGACGTGGCCGGCGTGGACGAGGCCGCCGACGAGCTGAAGGAGATCGTCGAATTCCTCAAGATGCCGTCCAAGTTCCGGCGGCTCGGCGGCCGCATCCCCAAGGGGGTGCTGCTGGTCGGCCCCCCGGGGACCGGCAAGACCCTTCTCGCGCGCGCGGTGGCAGGCGAGGCGGGCGTCCCGTTCTTCAGCCTTTCCGGTTCCGAGTTCGTGGAGATGTTCGTCGGCGTCGGCGCCGCGCGCGTGCGCGATCTGTTCCAGCAGGCGGCCGCGAAAGCGCCCGCGATCATCTTCATCGACGAGCTGGACGCCATCGGCAAGAGCCGCAACGCCGGCATGTTCGGAGGCCACGACGAGCGGGAGCAGACGCTGAACCAGATGCTGGCGGAGATGGACGGCTTCGACTCGCGCACCGCGCTGATCGTGCTCGCCGCCACGAACCGACCCGAGATCCTCGATCCCGCCCTGATGCGGCCGGGTCGATTCGACCGGCAGGTGCTGGTCGATCGGCCCGATCGGAAGGGGCGCGAGGAGATCCTCCGCATCCACTCGCGCGAGGTGAAGCTGGGCGCGGACGTCGATCTGAAGCTGATCGCAGCCCGCACACCGGGATTCGCCGGTGCCGATCTGGCGAACGTGGTGAACGAGGCGGCGCTGCTCGCCGCGCGCAAGGATCGCGACAAGGTGGTGATGGCCGACTTCATGGAGGCCATCGAGCGCGTGGTGGCGGGCCTGGAGAAGAAGAACCGCCGCATGAACGAGAAGGAGAAGGAGATCGTCGCCTACCACGAGTCCGGGCACGCGCTGGTCTCCACCCTCTGCCCGCACTCCGAGCCGGTGCACAAGATCTCGATCATCCCGCGCGGCCTGGCCGCGCTCGGGTACACCATGCAGCTTCCCCTCGAGGACCGATACCTCATGTCGCGCGAGGAGCTGCTGGACAAGATGGCGGGCCTGATGGGCGGCCGGGCGGCGGAGGAGATCGTGGTGGGCTCGATCTCCACGGGCGCGTCCAACGACTTCAAGCAGGCGACCGAGATCGCCCGCCTGATGGTCACCGAATATGGCATGAGTGAAGCGCTCGGACCGGTGAACTACGCCGAGCGCAGTCGGTCGCCCTTCCTGCGGGGCGCCGACGGCATGGCGGGCCTGACGGACAAAGCGTACAGCGAGCGGACGCAGCGGCGGATCGACGAGGAAGTGTCGCGCCTGGTGGAAGAGGCCATGCAGCGCGCCCGCGAGCTGATCGTGCGCCACCGTGAAGCGCTGGGCCGGGTGGCCGCGCGCCTGCTGCAGACAGAGGTGATCGAGGGAGACGAGCTGAGGAGGATCCTGACCGAGTCGGGTGCGTTGCCAGCGGAGAAGAAAGGGCCTGCCGCTGAGGCCGAACGCGAGCAGCGCGAGAGTGCATAGTCGTTTGGTCGCGGCCGCCGAAGGCGGCTTAGCGACTACGTTTTTGGCTGTACACGTGGCGGGACGTGTTCTAAGCCGTCACCGTGAAGGAACGTGGATGTCTTCGCTGAAGATCGGCCGATCGCACAAGGCGCGCAAGGCCCTGTTCACGCGGGGCATCCGCCGTGGATTTCTCACCGTGCAGGAGATCGACGAGGCCTTGCCGGCGGGAAGCCTGACGGACGCAGAGCGCTGGCTGCTCTACTATTCGCTGCACGCCTCGCGGGTAGAGGTCCTCGATCACCGGGGCAAGCGCGTCGAGCTGGAGGACCTGCGCTCCTCGCGAGACGAGCTGCAAGGCGTTCCCGAGTCCCACTGAAACGAAATCGCGATACACAAGCGCCTTGACGCGGGGAGCCGGGGCGTTACGTTGCCTCGCATCGCCGTTTCGCCGCGAAAGATTTTCGCGCGCGGTCCGTCGAAATACATGGGACGTATCGCTGTTCAGCTTGGCGACCGCTCCCTTGGAGGTTGCATGCATCGCCGTTTTGCAGTTGTCACCGCATCACTCGCCGGCGCTTTCGCCGCGATCGTCGCCCTTCCGCTGGTCTCGGCGTGTCAGCGCAGGGCGTCGGACACCTCTTTCCTGGCCGCCGACGCACAGGCGGCCGCCGCAAATCCGACCACCACCGCCGACACGGTCAAGCAGGTCGGACCGATGCCCTCGCTGGCTCCGCTGGTGAAGCAGCTACGGCCTGTCGTCGTCAACATCAACTCGCGAGTGAAGCCCCGCCAGGGCCGCGTCTCACAGAGAGTGCCGCAAGGGCATCCGCGCATGCGGCCTCCGCAGCAAGACGAGGAGGACGGAAACAGCGACGAGGAGGACTCTCAGGACCCGATGGAGCGGTTCTTCCGCTACTTCGGGCAGCCGATGCCGAACGAGCAGGAGCGCCGCGGGCTCGGGTCGGGCTTCCTCATCGGCGATGGCCTGGTGCTCACGAACAACCACGTGGTGGAAGTGCAGGACGAGTCGCGGCCCGGGCGGTACCGGCCGATGGACGAGATCAAGGTGATCACCGATGAGACCGCGCCGGGCGGCGCCCGCGAGTTCGCCGCCAAGGTGATCGGCAACGATCCGAAGAGCGACATCGCGCTGCTGAAGATCGAGGGCAAGGACGTCGACAAGCTGAAGTACGCGGCGCTCGGGGACTCCGACTCCGTGGAGGTCGGGGATTACGTGCTCGCGATCGGCGAGCCTTTCGGCCTGCAGGCGACCGTCACCTCCGGCATCATCAGCGCGAAAGAGCGGACGCAGTTCGGCGGTCCCTACTCCGACTATCTGCAGACCGACGCGTCCATCAACCCGGGCAACTCCGGCGGGCCGCTCTTCAATCTGAAGGGCGAAGTGGTGGGGGTGAACGCCGCCATCATCAGCGGCGCGAACACCATCGGGTTCGCCATCCCGGTGAACGTGGTCAAACAAATCCTGCCTCAGCTCAGGCAGACCGGGCGCGTGGTGCGCGGCTTCCTCGGCGTCCAGCCGCAGGCGATCACCGCGGACATGGTGGACAACCTGGGTCTGAAGTCCACGAGGGGGGCGCTGATCGCGGACGTGGTGAAGGACAGCCCCGCGGAGCACGGCGGGATCAAGCCGGGCGACGTGGTGGTCGGGCTGAACGGCAAGCCGGTGAACGACAACAGCCAGCTCACCCGCGACGTGGGCGTGATCCCTCCGGGCAACACCGTGAAGCTGGAGGTCATCCGCGAGGGCAAGCCGCGAACGGTGGAGGTGAAGCTCGCCGAGCGGCCCGACGAACGGGAGCAGACCGGGCGCACGCCGAGCCGGAGCAGCGGTGAGAAGGAGCAGGGCGATCTGCTGGGCCTCTCGGTCCAGGACGTCACGCCGCAGCTGGCGCGTCGCTCGCAGCTCGATGCTTCCACCAAGGGCGCCGTGGTGGTGGACGTCGCCCCGGAATCCCCGGCGGCCGATGCTGGACTCGAGCCCGGCGACGTGGTCGTCGAGGTGAACCGCCGGCCGGTCAACTCGGCGGCGGATTACCGCAACGCGGTCAAGAGCGTGAAGAAGGGCGATACCGCGCTCGTCCGCGTCAAGCACGGCCAGGCGACGCAGTACATTCCTGTCCGGGTCAAGTAGGGTCGCGGTCAGACCCAACTGGAAGAGCTACGCGGCGGCTTTGCGGACCGGCTGAGGGCCCGGGCGGGGAGGGGTACCGCGCAGTCGGGAAGGTGGTGGAGCCCGGTGCTCCTCTTGCTGGCGCCGTTGCGGAGACTGGCCCTCCGGATCCTCGGGCAGCGGTGTTGGCTTGTCGGGCGCCTTGTGCGCGGGCACCCAGGGAATTCCAGCGCGGCCCCCGGGCGACGAATAGCGGTTGCTCGGTCCGGTGCGAACGGCGGTGGCAGCCTCGCGCTTCACAGCGCCGTGCGTGACCACCGCCGCTTGGAAGAGCGCGAGCGCCACGGCCACGGCCGCGAGCCCAGTGGTCAGAGCGGCGCCGAGGTGGCCCCTCATGAGTTCAATCTAAGCCGCGGCCGTTGGCCGCGCGACCAGCCCTCGCCGGCTTTCTTGACGCAGTGTTCGCTCGCACCTAGGGTGCGGCCTTCCAGCCAAGCGCGGAGCGTCTCGGAGCATGTCCAGCCGTACGGATAAAGTACAGCCTGAACAGAAGGTTCCGATCGGGGTCGGAACGTTCGACAAGGCCTTTCCGGTGTTTCTGGAAGGCGACCGCGGCGTAGCCGGCGGGATCGGACGAAACATCACGGATAGCGGGATCTTCGTCGAGACGCGTGAGCCGTTTCCGCTGGGTTCCCGGGTGAAGGTGACCTTCTTCTCTCCGCACGGCGGCGCCGAGATGACTCTCGAGGGCGAGGTCCGTTACCAGTGCTACATCAACTTCGCCCGGAGCGACGCGAGCCGGGCTGGGATGCGCGGGATCGGCCTGAAGTTCGTTTCTCCACAATCGCCGCAGAACAGCACCCGCGGTTCAGTCCACTAGCGGCTGCCGCACGAAGTGCGGCCATGCCGCCATGTTTTCATCACTGCTGCTTCTCGTACAGCGCCCATCGACCCTCTCGCGCCATCAGCCGCCAGCGCGGGCCTGGCTGCGGGCGCGCGAACGGATCGACCAGGCCACCCACCAGGACGTAGTCGTAGTAGTAGCCGTCGACATCATTGCGGAACGCATTCGCGTGCCACTCCCAGCCGGCCGGGTGCGGAGGAGGGGCATTCTCCGGCCGGTAGCGGAGCGGGGATTGAGGGAGCTCGGCGAAAGAGAACGACGCCACCCCGCCCATCCGCGCGCGGTAGTACGCCTGGAAATGCAGGAACGCGCTGAACTTCGCGTAGCGCGAGTTCTGCTCGAAGATCATTCCGATCAGGCGCCGGCCCGGTTGGGCGCGCGCGAGCACCTCGTCGAACGGACCCACTTCTCGCGCGAAAGCGCGGATGTTCGCCAGCGCGGTGCCCGCGGCGAAGAAGCCGGTCGCCACCGCCAGCAAGAGTGGCAATGCGCCGCGCAGCCCGCGCGCCGGCCGCAGCAACGCTGGCAGCAGCAAGGCGAACAGCAGCGCATAGCGCTCGTTGAGCTGCCACATCCAGCCGATGGAGACCGGAAACGCGAGATACAGGAACGCCGCCCAGGCCAGCCAGACGGCGACCAGGCCGCGGCGCCAGGGATGCTCTTCGGGCTCGCGGCGCTGAGGCCAGGCGAGGAGCGCGATAGCGGCGAGCAGCGCGAGCAGGCACCACTCGTCCTGCGGACCGCGCCAGATGTCGAGCAGCGCGTCGGTCAGGTTGCGCAGCGAAGTTGCGGGCGGTTCCCAGAACAGCGCCATCGGCTGCCGCCAGCCGACCGATTCCGGGTGCACCACCGGGCTGTTCAGGAGCCAGAGCACCGACAGCACGGCGACGGGCGCGGCCCAGAGCAGCTTGCGCGGCCACTCGCGGACCGGAGCAAGGCGGGGAACGGCGATGGAGACCAGCGCCGCCGCCGGCGCGAAGAAGACGAACGCGGACAGGTGCACGTAGAAGAGCGCCACCGCCGCGGCGGCCAGCGTCCACAGCGTCCGCCGCGAGGGCAGCTCGGTCTGCCGCAAGGCGAGCGCGAGCGCCCAGATGGTGAGCGGCATCGCCGCGACGTAGTTGAAGAAGCCGATCAGCAGCGCCTGGCTCCAGAAGAGCGTGCACCCGAACAGCGCCAGGCGGGTGTCGGCGCGCAGCGCCCGCAGCAACGAGCGCAGCGAGAAGGGAAAGGCGACCGCGATGGCGGAGAGCAGCACGAGATTCGCGCGCTCCGCGGTCCCGAACGGGAACGCCAACGCCGCGCCGGCCAGGTAGTAGAGCAGGTACTGGGTCTGCCCGAGCTCGAGCGTGAAGTATTCCTGCGACTTCCAGGCCGGGTCCCACCAGTGCCGCAGGGTGGCAATGGCGGAGACGTGCTGCGGCAGATCGGTGAAGGGCAGGTGGGCCGCGGACCAGAGCGGGACCGCGGTCGCCGCCGCGCACGCGAGCAAGAGACAGGTCCAGAGCGGGTGGTCTTCTTCGGTCCAGTGCAAGGGGGCGGCTGCCAGTGTACCTTCGCGGCCGTGCAGTTTCGCCTTTTCGCGCTTGCGCTGCTCGCCTGCAGTGGTCCGAAGCAGGAGCCATTCTCCTGGCCGCGCAACATCGACGACGTCCGCGCGCGGCTGCTCGTCTACATCCCCGAAGGCCGGGAGATCGAGGGCGCCAGGCGATGGATGGGCGAGCACGGATTCGCCTGCGAGGCGCCGATGCCTTCGGCCACCGACGCGCACGCGCATCTCTGCCACGGTGGTCCCTCGGCGCCCGCGGACGCGGGCTGGCGCCGGTGGACGATCGTTCTCTACGAGCGCGGCGGCCGGCTCGCCGACGTCTCGGCGCACCCTTGATCCGTGCAGTCAAAAACATAGCCGCAAAGCCGCACTTCGTGCGGCAGCGGCTACTGGGAGAAACCCTCGAGCTGGTAGTGCGCCTCGATCCGCTTGAGCGCGAGCACCATCGCGGCGGTGCGCATGTCGATCTCCTTCCCGATGGTGTACCGCGAGCTGTTGTGCGTCGCCGTCCTGCGCGGCATGTTGCGGGCGATGTCGCGGATGATGCGGTAGTTCGACTTGATCGCCTGCTCGAGACGGCCGTTCACCTCCGTCTCGCTCCAGTGCTCCATGCGCTTGTTCTGGATCCACTCGTAGTAGCTGACGGTGACGCCGCCGGCGTTGCCGATGATGTCCGGGATCAGCTCGATCCCGCGCTTGGCCATGACGCGGTCGCCCTCCGGAGTGGTCGGATCGTTTGCCCCTTCCGCGACCAGCTTGCACTTGAGCCGCTCGGCGACGGGACCGGTGATCTCGCCTCCCAGCGCCGCCGGGATGCAGATGTCAGCCTCGATGTCGAAAAGGTCGGTCTTGGAGATCTGCTGGGCCTTGGGATATCCGCCGACGGTGCGCCGCAGGTTGCGCGGATTGTCGTAGACGTACGAGACGAGATCGTTCACGTCGATGCCAGCGGGATTGAAGATCGTGCCGCCCGAGTCGTTGACCGCCAGCAGCCGGGCGCCGAGGCCGGAGAGGATCTCCGCGGCATTCGATCCGACGTTTCCGAATCCCTGGAGGATGAAGGTGCTGCCGGCGGGTGTGGCGCCGCGCTCCGCAAACCATTCCTGGATGCAGTACGCGAGCCCCTGTCCGGTGGCCCTCACGCGCCCCTCCGATCCGCCGATGCGCGTGTCCTTGCCGGTGACCACGCCGCGCAGCTTGTGCCGCTCGCGTTCGCCATCGGTGTACTGGCGGAGCAGCAGGCCCATGATGGTGCCGTCAGTGCCGACGTCCGGGGCGGGGATGTCCAGGTCTGGCCCGATCAGGGGCTTGAGCCGGTACATGTACCGGAGGGTGAGCGCCTCCAGCTCCTCGGAGCTGAGGGTCTTGGGGTCGACCTTGATGCCGCCCTTGCCCCCGCCGAACGGAACGTCCGCGATGGCGGTCTTCCACGTCATCTCCGCGGCCAGCACCTTGAACAGATCGAGGGAGACGTCCTGGTGGTACCGGGTTCCCCCCTTGTACGGACCGCGGGCCTGGTTGTGTTGGACCCGATACGCCTTGAACCGCTCGGGCCGTCCTGGCACCACCTTGTAGAGCCCCTTGCCCTTCAGGCGCACCACTCCGTCGCGCATGGAGAGGTTGGCGCCGATCAGCGCGCGCCGTAGAAGATGTGCTCGTAATCCGGCTCCTCCAACTCCATCCGGACGCGGCGATCGAGCCCGATCAGGTCGGCGGCGCGATGGAAGACCTCCATCGCTTCCGTGTAGATGGTGGACTTCGTCTCGCTGGTGGGTGGTCTCGAAGCCAATCTCTCCTCCGATCGGGCGAGGCGCACGGATCGGTGCGTCACCGCCGAGGGCGCGCGTTTCTAGGGGGCTTTCCACCGCATGTCAATCTGCGTCGCGTCACTTCTTTCCGAAGGCGCGTACGAAGGGAACGAGCGCCTGGATCTCCTCTGGCGAGAGCTTGTTCTTGAAGGCGGGCATCTTCTTCTTCCGCAGGCCATTGGTGATCGCGTCGACGATCTCCTCGTCGGTCGTGTGCTGCTGAAACTTCGATTTGGTGAAGTCCTTGGCCTTCAGTTCCCGGCCCTTCTTCGTCTGCGCCTTGCCGTCGTTGCCGTGGCATTTGGCGCAGCGCTGCTCGAAGATCTCCTGAGGACTGCGTACCCCGGTCAACGGAGCCGGGCTTGGCATGGTGGCCTGCGCGAGAAGGACGAAGGCGAGGGCGATCATGGGATCTCCTGCGACCGCCGCAGCGCGCGCTCCACCTCGTCGCGGAGCGCTTCGCGCGCATGCTGGGGACCGGCGATCTCCGCTTCGCCGGCGAGCGAGAGCGCGAGTTGTACCGCGTACCCGGTCCCGGCGCTCTCGATGGAGACGTCCACCCGCCCGTCTTGCAGCTGGCGCGCGCGCGAGCCGTAGCGCTGCAGCGCCCAGGCGGCTGCCGCGGGCGAGAACCGCAGGGTGACCGCATGCTCGTGGCCGCTCGGGAAGAAGAGCTGCTCGCGCTGGAAGCGCGCAGGGTCGAGCGGGCCTTGATCGGGAAACGTCTGGCCGGTCTCGCGGACCGAGAGGATCCGGTCGACGCGGAAGGTGCGCTCCGCCCCGCGGCCCACGTCGTGCCCGATCACGTACCAGACGCCGCCATGATCGATGACGCCCTGCGGGCGGAAGACGCGCTCGCCCGCTGCGCCGCGCCCTTCCTTGTCGTATTCGAGCGCCAGCTCACGGTGCTGCTCCGCGGCGCTGCGCAGCTGCGCAAGGATGCTCTGCACGCCTCGCGGCGCCGGCGTGGAACCCGCGATCCTTTGGGCGAGCTGCGCGTAGAGTTGTCGCGCCTTCGGCGTCAGGTTCCGGGTGAGCTTTGCCAGGGCAGACGCGACCGCAGGATCGGCGGGCGCCGCCTCCAGCGCGGCGGCCGCCAGCGCCAGTGCCTCGAGCGGCGTCAGCTGCGGCGGGCGCGAAAAGCTCTGGTCGAGCGTCACCGTGACCCGATCGCGCTCGTCCACGCTGATGTCGATGAGATCGTCGGGCGAGAAGGGCGGCCGGCCGACGAGGCCGAGCAGTTCGATGTCCTCGCGCAGCTCCTGCGCGTCCAGGCCCAGCTCCGAGGCGAGCTCGGGCAACTTGATCCCGGGCCTGCGCCGCGCGGCGGGAACGATGAGCAGGAGCCGGCGCAGGCGTTCGCGCTTGCCGTCCTGCTCGGCGGACTGCCGCGGCTCGGCGGGTGCATCCTGCGCGAACGGCCGCGCCGGTTCCGGCTCGGGCTCGACGGGATGCTGCAGCGCCTGCAGGATGCGCTCGAGAGCGCGGCGGACTTTGTCGCGAGCAGCGGGGGGCGACTCGATCTGGACGCGATCGCCGAGCGAGAGGATCTCCGGCAGCAGCCCGTCGACGTTGGTGACGGTCAGCGTCCGGCCCTCGATGCCGAAGACGCGCTCGGCGATCGCCTCGCTGCCCGGCGCGAAGCGGAGAGTCACTTCTTCCGGGGCGTGGTGGGCCCACCGCCAGGGCTTGCTCGAACGGTCCGCCTCGACGGCAGCATCGAAGCCTTCTGCCGGCTCGAAGTCGGGCGTGTGCGGCTTCTGCGCATTGATCTCGACCGACCCGATGCGGTCGACGAGAAAGACGCGCTGCTCGCGCTTCTCGTGGCACCAGCCGACCAGGCGCCAGGCGCGGCCGCGGAAGGCGAGCCCCCAGGGATCGACATCGCGTTCACTGCGCTTGCCCGGCTTTCCTTCCAGGTTCGGCGGCGATTCGTATCGGATGTGGATCCGCTTCCTCCGCGCGACGGCGTCGGCGAGCGCGCGCAGCTTCTGCGCCCGCCCCGGATCGCCGGGACGAACGACCAGGAGCCGGCGGGCGGCCGCGCTGCCGACCGCGTGCGTGTCTCCCGCGAGCGAGATCTTCCGCAGCGCATGCTGCAAGTCCTGCGAGAAGGGGAAGTCGCGTGTGGCCAGCGCCGCCGCCCCCGCCGCGTAGAGCGCCGCCGACTCTTCCGGCATCAGCTTCGGGTCGGGCAGGAAGAACGACTTGCGATCGATCCGGTACCCGCCAAGCTCCCGCTCGTCGAGCCGCTGCGGATCGACGTATTCGAGCGGCACGCCCAGATCGAGAAGCTCGGCCTTGTCGCGCTCGAGCTTGCGCTCGGCCGCTCCCCGAGGGCCGCCGTACTCGTCGGGAAACAGATCGCGCAACTCCGCGAACGAGACGGGCTCCCGCGCGTCGAGCAGGAGCGCGACGAGGTCCAGAAGGCGCTCCGTCTTCTCCATCAGCTCGTCTTGATCGCAGGCTCGTCCAGCGCCCACTGGATGGCGGCGACGTTGTCGCCGGGGATCTCCACTTTCTTCCCCGCCAGCGGTCCATCCTCGGTGCCGATCACGAAGTAGCTGTCCCCTTCCTTGTCGATCCGCTGGATACCGGGGCCGATCTGGATGACGGTAATGTTCGGATGCACCGGGAAGCGCAGGTAGAGGATCTCGATCGACGCGGCCACGCGAACACCCCCCGGGATGGAGCGGTGGGCGTGTCGTAACCCCGGCGGGAGCAGACGGTCAAGCGCCGGACCGCGAGGCCGGTCCCACTGGAAAACTTCGACGCCCTATGCTTAATGCCCTCCGACCAACGCTGGAGCGCACAATGAAATTTGCCCGAATCGCACTCGCCGGCGCGACCATTTTTGCCGCATCGGCGGCCGCGGCCCCGGTGAAGATCGGGGTCATCAACTCGCTCACCGGACCCGAGGCTCCCATCGGCGAGGACTTGAGCAACGGCATCAAGCTCGCGATCGAGGACCTGAAGAAGAAGAACATCGAGGTGCAGGCGGTCTGGGAGGACGACACCGGCAAGCCCCAGATCGGCATCAGCGCGATGGAGAAGCTGGCCACCCGCGACAACGTGGCCGGCGTGGTCGGCGCGTACACCTCGGCGGTGACCAGCGTGGTGGCGAAGACCGCCGAGCGGTACAAGGTCCCGCTGGTGAATCCGGTCGCCTCGAAAGAGGAGATCACCCGGCAAGGCTACAAGTACGTCTTCCGCGTCTCGGCCACGACCAACGATTACGCGCAGGTCCTTCTCGACATGGCCACCACCTTCGGCCAGCCGAAGACCATGGCCATCCTGAACGAGAACACCGACTTCGGCGTCTCCGGCGGCCGAAGCGCGAAGGAGTATGGCGAGAAGAAGGGCCTGAAGGTGGTGTTCAACGAGGCGTATTCGAAGGGGTCACCCGATTACCGCTCCACGCTCGTCAACGTGAAGAACTCGAATCCGGACGTCGTCTTCATGGTCTCCTACGTCGCCGACGCGATTCTATTGATGCGGCAGTCGCGCGAGATCGGCCTCTCGCCGAAGGCCTTCCTCGGGGCGGGTGCCGGATTCTCCAACGCGCAGTTCGCGAAGGAGACGGCCGTGTCGCACGGCATCTTCTCCAGCACGCAGTGGACGCCGGCGGTCGCACGGCGACCGCGAGAAGACGCGGGAGGTGCTCGACAGCGGATCCTGGGAGACCATCGATGGCACGGTGAAGTTCGCCGACTACGAGGGGTACACGAACCAGAACAAGCACCAGATGCTGGTCGAGCAGATCCAGGACGGCAAGTTCGTCACCGTCTGGCCAAAGGAGCTCCAGTCGGGGAAGCCGCTCTGGCCGTTCCCCGGCTGGAAGTGACACCAGCTCAAACGTAGCCGCATACCCGCGCCTTCGGCGCGGGAGCGGCTGGTCGCGGCCGCCGAAGGCGGCTTAGCGACCATGTTTTTTAGCGTAGCCTACCCGCGCGCCTGACGCTCGAGGGCCTTCTGCGCAGCGCGACGGCTGCTGCAGGAGAAGATCCCCGGGCTCTTCGGCTCGTCCTTGAAGCGGGCGCGCGCCAGCTTCTTCAGCGCTGACTTGGCCTTCTTGCCGCGCAGCGTACCGAGCGCGTCGGCCGCCTCCGAACGGGCCTCGCACTTCCTCGCGTGCGTCATGGCGAGGAGCTTGTTCATGGCGCGCTTATTCCCCTGCCGCGCGGCGGCGGCGTAGCTCTCGGCAGCGGACCGGTACGACCCGCTCGATTCCTCCGCCTTGCCCGCTGCGTAGCTGCGCGCGGCCTGCTTCTTTTCGGCCGGGGCGGGCCGGATATCGGCAGTGCGCACCGCCGGACGCTCCGGCACGGGCGCAGGCGTCTTCCCCCGGACCGCCAGACCGCCGACGAACAGCGCGATCGCCGCCACCGAGGCGCCCACCTTGATCTTGGTCGCCCGCGGCCACGCCCGTATGTTGCTCAGCGCCGGCTGCAGGCCGTTCTGCACGGAAGCGAGACGCTCGCGCGCGCGGTCCGTAGTGTGGCGCACCATGTGCTTTAGATCATCCGAGAAACTCGTCTCCGGCATGTGGAGCCTCCTTCCGTCGATCGATGTTCGACGGGGGAGTCTCGCATTCGCGCAGTGTGCGCCTACAAGGCGGGCGGGTAGGGCGGCGCCTTCCCTGGTGCGATGAAGTCCGCAGGATGGGAAAGGCCCGTCTTCCCGGAGAAGACGGGCCTCCCGACTGCGCTACCCGGGCGACTGCAATGAATCGTCCGTCCGGGACGACTCCATCGTCTCGGCGGGCCGGCCCGTCGCCTTCTGGTTCGTCCTGCTGAAGTGGAACTCTTCGGTCAACGCCTTTCTCGACGAGCGCGTCGCCGCCATCGCCCCGACCAGGGCCGCGATCAACGCGAGGAAGGCGCCTCCAGCCGCCGCCCCGCTCGTCTTCGCCGCAGTATCCGCTGCGTCCGACGCACGGTTGCGGTCCTGGACGGTGGGCCCCCCGTTCCGCTCGCGCACGTTGCCCTCCCGCTGGGCCTTGGCCTGCGCGCGTGGGCCGGAGGCGACCATCGCCGTGCTCTCGGCCGCTGTGCGCGCCGCCCCCAGCGCGAGCAACGCTCCGATCAGCATCGAGAAGGCCCAACACATGCCGCCGTGCATCAGCGCCTCGCTGCGTCGCCGATCGCCGGCGATGCGGACGGCGAAATACGCTCCGAGGAACGACGACAAGACCAGAACGTTGAATCCGAAGATGCCGGAACCGGCGCCCAGTCCGTTGGCCGGCTGCGGCGAATACGGATCGAACTTCGCGAACCCGATTGCGGCGCCGATCAGCGAAAGCAGGGAGAAGAGCCCCCAGCCGATCGCGGTGCCGCCGACGATTCCGCTCCAGCTGATGCGAAGCGGACGGTCGATACGATTGATGGAATGGCCCTGGAATTGCGGGCCGCTTTCATAAGAAGTGTCGTAAGTCGCCATTCACTCTCCGTTGTCTGACATGATGCGCAATAGTGGGACCTTGGTCGGTGCCCCACAAGGCGCGAGCGGGACGGGGATCGGCTCTCCGTCCAGCGGCGATACCCGTCGGCAGCTCGATCGCCGAGCGCGTTATAGGGATCGCAAGTGCGCTGCGAGCAGCGGGGAGACGGCGCCCGGGTTCTCGAGGAACGGCAGATGGCCCGCCCCAGGGATCACTTCCAGACGCGCACCGGGGACCGAGGCTGCGATCTTCTCCATCTCCGCGCGGGGCATGAGCTGATCCTG
>VBKQ01000381.1 GCA_005879505.1 Deltaproteobacteria bacterium | reverse complement strand
CCGCGCCTGCACCAGGCGGCCCTCGATCTCCACCGGGCTCGGCTCCGCCCCGACCTCGCGCTTGGCGAGGAACTCGGGGTTGCCGCCGAGGAGGATGTCGGTGCCGCGGCCGGCCATGTTGGTGGAGATGGTGATGCGCCCCTTGCGGCCGGCCTGCGCCACGATCTCCGCCTCGCGCTCGTGTTGCTTCGCGTTCAGCACGTCGTGCGGCACAGCGCGCTTCTTCAACAGTCCCGACAGCACCTCGCTCTTGGCGATGCTGACGGTGCCGACCAGCACCGGCTGCCCCTTCTTCCAGCGCTCCTCAACGTCGTCGCAGACCGCCTTGAACTTCTCGCGCTCGGTCTTGTAGACGGTGTCCTGAAGGTCCTTGCGGATGTTCTGCTGGTTCGTCGGGATCACCAGCACTTCCAGCTTGTAGATCTGGGCGAACTCTGCGGCCTCGGTGTCGGCGGTGCCCGTCATTCCGGCGAGCTTGGTGTAGAGGCGGAAGTAGTTCTGGAACGACACCGTGGCGAGGGTCTGGTTCTCGTTCTCGATCTTGACGTTCTCCTTCGCTTCCACCGCCTGGTGCAGACCGTCGCTCCAGCGCCGCCCCGGCATCAGGCGCCCGGTGAAGTCGTCGACGATGATCACTTCGCCGTCCTTGACGACGTACTCGTGGTCCTTGCGGTAGAGCGTGTGCGCCCGCAGCGCTTGCTCCACGTGGTGCAGCGTCTCGATCTGCTCCGGGTCGTAGAGGTTGGGCACCGCGAGCCTCGCCTCGACCTTCTCCACGCCCTCGTCCGTGAGCACCACCGACCGCGCCTTCTCGTCCACGGTGAAGTCGCGGTCGCGCACCAAGGCGGGGATCACCTTGTTGATCTTGTAGTACTTGTCGGTCGATTCCTCGGAGGGGCCGCTGATGATCAGCGGCGTGCGCGCCTCGTCGATGAGGATGGAGTCGACCTCGTCGACGATCGCGTAGTGCAGCTCCCGCTGCACGTAGTCGGCGAGGCGGAACTTCATGTTGTCGCGCAGGTAGTCGAAGCCGAACTCGTTGTTCTGCCCGTAGGTGATGTCGGCGCCGTACTCCTTCTGCCGCTGGCGATCGGTGAGCCCGTGCACCACGCAGCCGACGGAGAGCCCCATGTGGCGGTAGATCCGGCCCATCCACTCCGCGTCACGCCGCGCGAGGTAATCGTTCACGGTGACGACGTGGACACCCTTGCCCTCCAGCGCATTGAGCACGCAGGGCAGGGTCGCGACCAGCGTCTTGCCTTCGCCGGTCTTCATCTCGGCGATCATGCCCTTGTGCAGCCCCATGCCGCCGACCAGCTGGACGTCGAAATGGCGCATGCCCAGCGCGCGGACGCTCGATTCGCGGGTCAGCGCGAAGCAGTCCGGCAGGATGCGGTCGAGCACCGCCGACTTCTGCAGCGCGGGCGTATCGGCCACTTCCTTGCGCCAGGAGCGGACCTGCTCCCGGATCTGCTCGTCGGAGAGCGACTTCGCCCAGCTCTCGCGCTCGTTCATGCGCGCGACGAGCGGCTGCACGCGCTTGAGCTCGCGCTGGTTCTTCGTGCCGACGATCTTGCGGAGAACGTAGTTGAACATGGGTCCTGTCCTGCGTAGGCGTGGGTGCGCGCGGCGCGCGCGAATCGAGCACTGGTGAAGACGGCTTTCAGGCGGCCGGGGGCGCCTGGCTGGGCGCGGGACCGGCGGGTGACCGGTAGATCGAGGGGGCGCGAACGGTGTCCGCCCGCTCCCTGCTGCGCTCCACCCCAGGTCCCTCCGCCGCCGGCCGGCGCGCGCGCCGCGCGCCATAGCTCTCGACGCCCTGGGCGGCGCGATCGACAGATACGGAAGCCGCGGCGGCGAACGAGGCCCACGGCAACGCGCTGGCGGGCGCGAGCCCCACCAACACCGCCGCACATGCCGCCGCGATCCTGCCTCGCATCCAGGCTAGCCTAAGGGGCGCCCCCGGCTTGTCAACCTTCAAGGGAGGCGACTACTCCTCGAGGATGAACTTGCGCGGGTTGTCGGCCACGCCGTTCACCCGGACTTCGTAATGCAGATGTGGTCCGGTGCTGCGGCCCGTGTTGCCGACGGCGGCGATGAACTGCCCGCGCTTCACCTTCTCCCCGAGCTTCACGTCGATCCGCTGCAGGTGGCCGTAGCGCGTCTTCAGCCCGTACCCGTGGTCGAGCACGAGCACGTGCCCATAGCCGCCTTCCTGCCCGGCGAACACCACCGTGCCGTCCGCGGGCGCCCGGACCGGCGTCCCCATGCCGGTGGCGACGTCGATCCCTTCGTGCATCACCCGTTCGCCGGTGTACGGATCGAGGCGGACCGAGAAGTCCGACGTCACCCAGCCGCGGACCGGCCAGATGGAAGGCGCGGAAGCAAGCAGCGCCTGCTGGTCCTCGAAATAGCTCTTCAGGGCGCGGGCTTCTTGCTCTTGCGCCTTCACCTTCTTGTCCAGGTTGTCGAGCTGCTTGAGCAAGTCCACGTCGTCCGCGGTGCCGGGCTTCGCGTCCCCATCGGCGATCATCCGGCCTTCGCCGCCGGCGGGCAAAGGCTTGCTCATGCCGACCGCGCCCATCCCGGACTGCGCCGGTTCGGTGGCGATCCCCCCGCCCACGAACTCCGGCGGCGCCTGGCCGGGCTCCGGCTGCGGCATGGAGAGCTTTCGCTCGGGATCGTTGAGGGACGTGATGTAGCGGAGGTTCGCGTTCAGGCGCTTGACCCGGTCGAGCTCGTCATTGATGTGCGAAAACTTCTGCTCTGCCTCACGCCAGCGGTTCTGCAGCTCGAGGTTCTCCGCCCGAATCAGCTCGTTTTCCGCGACCTTGCCCACCACCTGGAAGTAGTGCGTGAGGGCGCCGATCAAGGCCAGCACCACTACGCCGAAGCAGAGGCCGACCCGCACGAGCATCCGGTGCTCGAGCCGGATCTTCTTCACCTTCGCGTCGCGATCCGGAACCAGCAGGATCGTGTACGACTTGTCCAACGAACCTCCGTCCGGCGGGAACTGATTTTCCCAACCGACCGCGCACGCGGGCGCTTGCCCGGCAAAATACAAACCGCAGGCCAGGGCGCCCAGCGGGCGAGCGTCGTTCAGTATCGGATGGCCTCATGGTGCGTCAAGGATTGCGCACCTACATTGGCGCTTCAACACTTCTCATAACCGGTACAGCCTAAAGCAATAGTCGCCAAGCCGCCTTCGGCGGCCGCGACTACTCGGTGCGATGCACCGCGATGACCGTGATGTTGTCGTCGCCTCCGCGCGAATTCGCCAGCTGGATCAGCATCTCCGGGACCTGATCGAGCTCGGTCTGCAACAGCGCGTCCCGGATCTCGTCGTTGTCGATCAGATTCGACAACCCGTCCGAACAGAGCAGAAATTTGTCGCCCGATCGCGTCTCCACGCCGACCACATCGACGAGCACGTCCTCCTCGAACCCCACCGAGCGGGTGATGATGTTCTTGAGGCGGCTGTGCTTCGCCTCCTCCTCGGTGAGCAGGCCCGCGCGGACTTGCTCGTTGACCAGCGAGTGGTCCTCGGAGAGCTGCCAGACCTGCCCGTCGCGGACCAGATAGGCACGGCTGTCGCCGACATGTCCGACGATGGCCTGGTCGCCGTGCACGAGCAGTGAAATGCAAGTGGTCCCCATCCCCGCCAGCTCAGGATGCTCGCGGCTGGTGCGGAACACCGCGGCGCAAGCGCCTTCGACGGCCTCCCGCAACGCGCCGGCGAGCGGCGATTCCGGCAACGAGGCCTTCGCGGAGAACGGATTGTCGACGCGCAGCTTCGCGGAGATCAGCTCCTTTTCGACGGTCTGGACCGCCAGCCGGCTGGCGGTTTCGCCGCCCGCGTGCCCGCCCATCCCGTCGCAGACGACGTAGAGGCCGATGTCCTCGTTGACGAGGAAGCTGTCCTCGTTGTGATCGCGCTTCATGCCGACGTCGGTGCGAGCCGCGCTGCGGTACCTCGACATGGCGAGCAACTTACACTGCCTTCCGCTTGCGGGAATCGGTCGTCTGTGCCGCGGCGAGCAGCTCGCGGGCGTGCTCGAGCGCGACGTCCGTCGCTTTTCCGGAGAGCAGGCGCGCCAGCTCCTGCACCCGATCGTCGCCTTCCACGGGAGCCACCCGGCTGTGGGTGCGTCCTTTCACCACCTCTTTCTCTACGGTCAGGTGCTTGCCAGCGAAGACCGCGATCTGCGGCAGGTGCGTGATGCAGATGATCTGCCGGCGCCGCGCAACCGCCGCGAGCGCCCTCCCCACGGCCTCGGCGGTGGCACCCCCGATGCCCGCATCCACCTCGTCGAACAGATAGGCGTCCACCGGATCCGATTCCGCCAGGACCCGCTTCACCGCCAGCAACACTCGCGAGAGCTCGCCGCCCGAGGCGATCCGCGAGAGCGGCCGCAGCTCCTCACCGGGATTCGGGCTCAGGAGCAGCTCGGCAGTTTCCAGGCCACGCGGGCCCATCCCCGCGATGGCCCCTTCGCTGACCGGGTTGAAACGCACGGAGATCTCGCTGCGCGCCATTCCCAGCGCCGATAGCTCCTGGGCGACGGCTTTGCTGAACGCGCCCGCTGCCGCCCGGCGCTTCTCCGAGATCCTCTCCGCCAGGGCCCGCGCGATGCCGGCCAGCCGCTGCACTTCGGCTTCGCGCCGGGCCAGCTCCTCGTCATGGTTCTCGAGCGAGACCAGCTCCGCGCGCATCTCTTCGCGGCGCTGCAGCGCGGTCGCGAGCGTCCCGCCGTGCTTGCGGACCATGCGGCGAAGCAATTCGATCCGCTCGTCGATCTCTTCGAGCCGCTGCGGATCGCCACCGGCGCGGGCCGCGTAGCGCGACAGCTCGCGCGCCGCCTCGTCCAGCTCGGCGGCTGCTCCGCGTACGGCTTGAGCGAGCTTCGCCAACGCCGGGTCGATGGCCGCCATCTCTTCCAGCCGCTTCGCCGCCTTGGAGGCCTGCGCCTCCGCGAGGACCGCCTCCGCTTCCTCGGCTCCGGCCCGCAGCTTCTCCGCCGCGGCGAGAACGCGCCGCTCCTGGGCGAGCCGCTCGTCCTCGCCGGCCTCGGGCGCGGCCTTCTCCAGCTCGTCGAGCTGGAACTTGAGCCAGTCCGCCCGCTGCGCCCGCTGCGATTCGTCCGAGTCGAGCTGTGCGCGCGCCCTTTCCGCTGCCGACAGCGCGGCGAAAGCTCGGGAAAAATCCTCCCGCAGCCCCGCGAGCTGGGCGTGGGAATCGAGGAGATCGAGGTGTAGCGCCGCATCGAGCAGGCCGACGTGCTCGTGCTGCCCGGAGATGTCCAACAGCGCCCGGGTGGCTGCCTGGAGCTGCGCGGCCGTGGCCAGCGCACCGTTGACCCAGGCGCGGCTGCGACCCTCGCGCTGGACGCTGCGGCGCACGACCAGCTCCGTTCCCGCTGCCGGCAATCCCAGGCGCTGAAGCCGCGCATCGCATTCGCCCGGGTCCCGCGGCCGGAACAGCGCCTGCACCTCCGCCTCTTCGGCGCCGGTGCGCACCGAATCCGCCTGTGCCCGCCCCCCGAGCACCAGGTGCAGGGCCTCCACCAGGATGCTCTTGCCCGCCCCCGTCTCGCCCGTGAGCACGTTGAACCCGGGCGCGAAGTGCACCTCGAGCTCCTCGATGATCGCGAACGCCCGCACCCGCACCAGCTCCAGCATGCCGGGCAAAATAGCAGACGGGTCCGACATCGGTGGTACGCTTCGCGCGATGTTCGAGCCGGGCGATCCGCGCTACGGGGAGATCCTGGACCTCGCGAGCCTCGCGACCAGTGGATCGCTGCTCGACGGCCAGCGCCCCCGCTGGCGCGAGCTGGTCACCCAGCTGCTGGGCAGCGTCCAGTCCGAAGGAGGCGTCGCCGAGCGCCGCCATCACTTGCGAGCACCTGCCGAGCTGGAGGTGGACATCCTCGCCCCTGACGAGATGGCGTCGCTCGCCACCAGCACGGTCGGGTCGGGAGGGCTCTCCATCCGCATCGCGGAAGTGATCCCGTTGGGGACCCCGATCGACCTGTCGATCAAGGTCCCGCAGCGCAAGGTACCCCTGCTGGTGACTGCCCAGGTGGTCTGGAGCCGGCCCGGAGAGCTGGGCGCAGCGTTCGTCGGTCTTTTCCAGAACGACAGGGATCTGCTCGAAGGGATCGCGGTGAAGACGCTGCTCGAAGGCGGTTGACGGGGGTTAGCGCGTCCCCCAGCGGAGCTTTTCGCGCAAGATGGTGAAGTGGTCGACCTCCGGATTGCGCAGGATGAGGGTCCGGCGATTCGAGCGCTGGATCCAGACCTCCTGTCCGATCTCGAGCGGCCGGCCCCGCGCCCCGTCGAGGGTGACGAACATCTCGCTGGGGCTCCCCAGCCGGACCCGGACGACGCTGGAGGGCGTCAGCACCAGCGGCCGCTGCGTGAGCGCGTGCGGGCAGATCGGAGTGAGGAGCACGGCGTCGAGCGCGGGGACCACGATGGGCCCGGCCGCCGAGAGCGAGTAGGCCGTCGATCCAGTCGGCGTGGCCACGATCAAGCCGTCGGCCTCATACGTGGTCGCGGGGCGCGAATCGATCATCACCTCCAGCGTCGCCAGCCGGCTGAGGGCGTTCTTCGAGACCACCGCGTCGTTGAGCACCGTTCCGGAGAGCAGGACCTGATCGCGGTATCGCACTTCGACGTCGAGCATCAGGCGCCGCGAGATCGGCAGCTCCCCGTTCAGCGCTTTCTCGAGCAGCGGGAATGCGCGTTCGCGCGGCACTTCGGTGAGGAAGCCGAGCGCGCCCATGTTGACGCCGAGGATGGGGACCTCCCGATTGTCGCAGAGGCCGGCGGCGTGGATCAGCGTGCCGTCGCCGCCGAGGACGACCAGCAGATCGGCGCGCGCGGCGATCTCGCACCCCGGCGCGGAAGGAGCCCCCGGGACGCCCGCCTCTTCCTCGACGACGCCGGTGTGGCCGCGCGCCTCCAGCCAGCGCACCATCTCGCGCGCCAGGTCTGCGGCCGCTTCCCTGGCGAGACGGGGGATCAG
>VBKQ01000380.1 GCA_005879505.1 Deltaproteobacteria bacterium | reverse complement strand
CTTGTCGGCGGTGCGATTCCACACCATCATGTCGTGGCCGAGCCCTGCGAGTCGCGACGCGATGGCGCCGCCCATTTTCCCGATGCCTGCAACGCCGATCTTCATAGCGTGATCACCACCCTCGTCTCCATAGCGACCGATACCATACCGCTCGACGGCGCTTGGTACGAGCCTGACGGCGCCCGTGCAGCGCAGGCCGCGCTCCTCTTTCACGGCAACACGATGAACTTCTACACCGGCGCGCCGCGCTTTCTGCCGCCCGCGCTTGTCGAACTCGGGCTTGCCTGCCTCGCGTTCAACCGGCGCGGGCATGACATCCTCGCCATCCGCGATAGCCGCGCCGCCGAGGGCGGGGCATTCCAGACCTATGGCGAAGCGATCGAGGACAACCGCATCGCCGCGCGCTGGGCCGTCGAGCGCGGCTTCCCGCATCCGGTGATCGTCGGCCATAGCAATGGCGGCATGCTCGCGGTGCGCCATGTCGCCGAGCATCCCGAGACACCGGCGCTGGTGCTCCTTTCTGCGCATTGCGGCGGCAGGAACATGCTGCCGCTCGCGAGCAAGGCGGGCTTGCTCGCGAAGGATCGCCTCGACGCGATCACTACCCAGGCGCGCGCGCTGGTAGAAGCGGGGAAGGGCCGCGAGCTCCTGCTGCTGCCGGGCTGGTGGTACGTGGCAAGCGCCGAGAGCTTCCTCGATCTCACGGATTGCCCGGACATTCTCGAGCTCGCGCCGCGCATCGGCTGCCCGGTGCTCTACCTCCGCGGCGACAAGGAGCCGCGCGATCTCTACCCGGCGGAGGAGTTCAAGCGCCGCTGCGCTGGGGAATGCACTGTACACATCGTCCCGGACTGCGATCACTTCTATGCCGGGCGGCACGACGCGGTCATTGACATCGTTTCTTCGTTTCTGCGCCATTTATGCTGAGAACGCAATACCACGGAGGAGCGCAAGATGAGAAACACCGAGGTCGTTTTGTGCGCCATGCTTGTCCTTTCAAGCTGCGCCAGCATTCACGGCGAGGACGCTGCCCGAAGCGGAAGATTCGAATTCGCCCTCATCGGCGACATGCCGTACGACGCCAGGACGGAAAAGGAATTCGCCAATGTGATGCGGGCTATGAACCAGGCGGATTTGGCGTTTGTGGTCCACAACGGGGATTTCTGGAGCGACGGTGGAAACTGGATCGAACAACCGCGCCCGGAGCTCGCTCAACAGCGCGCGCCGTTCGTATTCGTCGGCGGGCTGGCTCCGTGCAGCGACGAAGCGTTCGTAGATCGGCTGCGCCTCGCGCAAAGTTCCAGTCATCCGTTTGTTTTGGTTCCAGGCGACAACGAATGGACCGATTGCCACCGGGCGAAACCGCGCACCTATGATCCGCTCGAGAGACTGGCAAAGCTGCGGCAGACGTTTTTTCAGGGGGAGCAAAGCCTCGGCAGGCGCACTATGCGCCTGACACGGCAAAGCGATGATCCGCGCTACGCCAAGTTTCGCGAGAACGTACGCTGGAGCCAGGGCGACGTTGTCTAGAGGCATCATGATCATCGCGCAGGCCAATCCCAGATTCGAAGGTTCGTGGACGTCGACCATGCAGCAGAGATATATGCTCGGCGGCCTCGGGCTCAAATCGCCGGAAACGAAGAAAGCGACCGGCTTCGACGAGCTGCTTGTCGCGATGGAGAAGGAGACCCGCGCATTCGGCAAGCCCGTCGTGTACGTGCATGGGGATACGCACAACTTTCGGGTCGACAAGCCCCTGGTCGGCGCCAAGAGCGGGCGGATCATTGAAAACTTTACGCGCGTAGAAACTTTCGGCTTCCCGGACACTCATTGGGTGCGGGGCATCGTCGATCCGGCCGATCCGCAAGTCTTCAGCTTCAGGCAGGAGATCGTGAAGGACAACGCGGCCAGTCATTGAGCCGACGTCACGAACCTAGGTTGACACCACCGGAGCTGCCGGGCTCAAATTGCCGCCCGAGGAGAAGGACTGATCCCATGAAGCTCTACGGATTCTGGCGCTCGCTTGCAACCTATCGGGTGAAGGTGGCCCTCGCCCTGAAGAAGATAGCGGTCGATGAGGTGTCGATCGACCTCCTCAAAGGCCGCCAGCACGACAGGGACTACGTCGCGGTCAACCCGCAGGCGGTCGTGCCGGCGCTCGTCCTTGACGATGGCGGGCCGCCGCTATTCCAGTCGCTCGCGATTCTCGAGTACCTGGAGGAGACGAAGCCGCAGCCGCCGCTCCTGCCGAAGGACCCGCGCGGACGCGCCCGCGTGCGCGGGCTCGCGCTCATCGCCGCTGCCGACGGACACCCGCTGGTCGTGCCGCGAATCCGCAGCTACATGGAAAAGGAGCTCGAGCTAGACGAGCCGACGCGCAACAAGTGGCTTTCGCACTGGACGCTGAAGGCGCTCGAGGCGATCGAGGCCCACCTCAAGGCCGAGCGGGAAACCGGCCGCTTCGCACACGGCGACACGCCGACCATGGCCGACATCTGCCTCGCCGGCCAGGTGGTCGGCGCCACGGCTTACTTCAAGTGCGACGTCTCGAGCGTGCCGACTGCGATGCGCATCTACGAGGAGTGCATGAAGCTCGACGCGTTCGCCAAGGCCCATCCGGACCAGCGCTCCAGGACTTGACGGTGAACACCGTGATCTTCGCCTGCGTGCACAACGCCGGGCGGTCGCAGATGGCCGCGGCGTTCTTCAACCGGCTCGTGGATCCGGCGAAGGCGCGCGCCATCTCGGCCGGTACGCAGCCCGGGCTGCGCGTGCATCGGGAGGTCGTGGAGGCGATGCGCGAGGTCGGGGTGGACCTGTCCGGCGCGCGGCCGCAGCGGCTGATGGCGCAGCCTGCGGCGCTGCTCGTGACGATGGGGTGCGGCGACGAGTGTCCGGTGATGCCCGGAGCGGAGCGCGCGGACTGGCCGCTCGAGGATCCGAAGGGGCAGCCGCTCGAGAAGGTGCGGCAGATCCGCGACGAGATCCGACGCCGTGTCGAGGAGCTGGTGCAGTCGCGGCGCTGGCTCTAGGCGGCGAACTGCCGGTCCGGCAGCAGCCGCGCGATGGTGTCGCGCAAGTCCTTCACGGTCCGGATCTTCGAGAGCTGCTCGTCGGGGATGCGCACGCCGAGCTTCTCCTCGAACCAAGCCACCAGCTCCATGATGGCGACGGAATCCATGCCCAGGGTGGTGATCACCGTCTGCGGCTTCAGGTCCGGCAGGCGGCGGTTGTCCACCTCGAAGGCCGCCTGCTTGAACATCTCGACGACGTCGATGCTCTCGCCCATCCCTCAGCCTCCGAGCAGCTTTCTCACCTCGTGGCGGGCGCGCCCGACGAGCGAGAGCGCGAGGTGCTTGGCCACCGCCAGGCGGGTGCTGCCAAGGCGGCTCGTGCGGCCGATGCTTCCGTTCAAGTACTGCTCGCGGGTCTTCCTTCTTTGCAGCTTGCCCGAGGAGGTCTTCGGCAGCGTGCCGGGCGGGACCAGCGCGACGTCGGACACCGCAAGTTGGAACTCTTCGCTCACACGGGCGACGATCTGCGCCTTCAGGGCTGCGGCGTCATCGGCGCGCGCCTCCGCCGCCACCACGATCTCTTCGGAAGCCGCGCCCGGCCGGGTGAACACCACCGAGCTGCCTTTGCGGACGCCGGGGATCTCGTTCACCAGCCATTCGATCCCCTGCGGATGATAGTTGCGGCCGTTGACGATCAGGATGTCCTTGATGCGTCCGGAAACGAAGACCCGGTCGCCGACCTTGTAACCGAGATCTCCGGTGTGCAGCCAACCGTCCCGGAACGCGGCCTGCGTAGCTTCAGGGTTCTCCCAATATCCGGCGGTCAGGCTCGGTCCGCGGAAGCAGATCCCGCCGATGTGGCGCTCGGGAAGGATCCGGCCGTCGTCATCCTGCACGGTGACTTCGTGGCCCACGAAGGTGCGACCGCAGCTCACGACTTCCAGGAAGGCGCTGCCGTTGGACACCGGCGCCGCCTCGTGGTCGGCGTGGTAGCGCTCGGCGTCGATGCGATCGGTCTGCAGCGGCTCGTCCAGTGGGACGAAGGAAATCGCCAACGTCGCTTCCGCCATCCCATAGCAGGGCAGGAGCGCCTCCGGTTTCAGCCCCGCCGGGGCCATGGCCTGGAGGAAGGCGCGCATGGTGCCTGGGTTGATCGGTTCCGCGCCGCAGCCGAAGACGCGCATCTGCGACAGGTCCCAGCGCGCGATCTGCTCCGGCTTCGCGCGCTTGGTGACCAGAGCATAGGCGAAGTTCGGGGCGAAGCTCAGGGTGGCGCGGTGCTTGTGGATGGTCTCCATCCACAGCGTGGCATTCTTGATGAAGCTCATCGTCGGGATGAAGACCACCGAAATGCGGTAGCAGACCGGCGCGATGACGAACCCGATCAGCCCCATGTCGTGGTAGAGCGGCAGCCAGGAGACGGCCTTGTCTTTTGCGCCGTCCGCCTCCAGCCCCTCGCGGACGATCGCGCGGCAGTTCGCGACCAGGCTCCCGTGCGTCACCATCACCCCTTTCGGCAGCGCCGTGCTGCCGGAGGTGAACTGGAGGAAGGCGATCTCGTCGTCGCGGACGTCGGCGGCGGCCGGAAACGAGCCGGCATGTTTCGCCAGCTCCTCGGTGGTGATCACCTTCTCGATGCTCGCGATCCGGCCGACGGCCGACCAGAGCACCTTGCCGACGCGCTCGGTGGTCACCAGCACGCGCGGCCTGGCGATGTTGAGGATGCCGACCAACGCCTCCATGAACGCGTCGAGCTTTCCCAGCGAGACGGGCGGATAGAGCGGCACCGGAATCAACCCGCCCCAGAGCGCTCCCAGGAAAGCGGGGATGAAGTGCTCGCCCTCCGGGACCACGAGGGCGACGCGGTCGCCGCGCCTGAGACCCGCCGCCGCGTAGTGCGCCGCCCGGCGCTGCGCGGAAAGGCGAAGATCGTGAAAGGAAACGAAGAGGTCCTCGCCGGGCCCCTTTGCCCCGAGGAAGGTGAAACCGCGCGAATGCTCGCCTTCACAGGCGTTCAGGGCAGGGACCACTCCGATCATGGGCGCCCCGTGTTAAACGGCGGCGGGCGGCGGCGTCAAGGAAAGTTCAACGTTCGGGTGCGCGCCGGCGCTGGCGGGCGGCGGAACGGTTGGAGCAGCTTGATCAGGACCACGCCCGCCACGAATCCGCCGACGTGCGCCCACACCGCGATGCCGCCGGTTTCCACCGGCATGCCCAGCGAGCCGATGCCTTCGAGCAACTGCATCAGGAACCAGAAGATGAGGTAGACGACCGCGGGAATCTCGACGAACCAGGGCAGGAAGAACACCGGCACGAAGGTGAGGACGCGCGAGCGCGGATACGTGACCAGGTAGGCGCCGAGAACACCGGCGATCGCTCCGGAGGCGCCGACGGTCGGCATGACCGACCCCGGGCTGAGGGCGACGTGCGTCAGCCCCGCGGCCGCACCTGCGGCGACGTAGAAGAGCAAGAAGCGCAGATGGCCGAGGCGATCCTCTACGTTGTCGCCGAAGATCCACAGGTAGAGCATGTTGCCGATCAAGTGCAGCCAGCCGCCGTGCCAGAACATGCTGGTGAAGAGCGGCAAGAAGCGCATCGGGTCGAGCGGGTCGCCCGGCCAGTACACGAGACGGCGCGGAATGAGACCGTAGGCGTAGACGAATCGCTCCAGATAAGGCCCCAGAGCGATCTCGTGGAAGAATACCAACACGTTGACGATGATCAGCGCGACGGTGACCACGGGCGCGGTGCGCGACCGGATGGTGTCGCGGATGGGGATCACCGCTCCTCCATAACGCCTCAGGCCCTCTTCTGCCCGTGCTCTTGTGGCGATTGGGTGAAAGAAGGTCTAGCCGCCGCGATTGACATGCGGACGCCAGTTTGGCACGGAAGCCAGGTGCCTGCGCGGATGAAGTTCTGCCCGACATGCGCGAGCCCGCTGTCCGCCCGCGAGCTCGAAGGGCACACCCGCCTCGTCTGCTCGAGCGAGACGTGCGACTACGTCTTCTACGACAACCCCGTCCCGGTGGTCGCAGCGCTGATCGAGCACGGCGAGACCGTGCTCCTCGTGCGCAACAAGGGCTGGCCGGAGAAATGGTACGGCCTCGTCTCCGGCTTCTTGGAGAAGGGCGAGTCGCCCGAGCAAGGCGTCCTGCGCGAGGTGAAGGAGGAGGTCGGCCTCAAAGGCGAGATCATCTCCTTCATCGGGGCGTATCCATTCCACGAGATGAACCAGATCATCCTCGCGTACCACGTGCGCGGGCACGGCGAGATCGTGGTCGGCGACGAGATCGCCGGAGTCAAAGCGGTTCCTCCGGACAAGCTGCGCCCCTGGCCGCTCGGGACCGGTCAGGCGGTCCGCGACTGGCTTGCGGCTCGCCACGGCCTCGGGCCGACGGTAGCGTGAGCGGTTGAGGCTCGCGCTTCTCACGCTGCTCGCCGCCGCGCCGGCGATCGCGTTCGACGCGTACGAGATCCAGGTCTACGACGGAAGGGCGGACGAGCAGGGACAGGCGGGCCTCGAAGTGCACTTGAACCGGCCGCGCGGCGGAACCCTCAACGTCACCTTCGAACCCTCGTACGGCGTCCTGCCTTTCTGGGAGCTGGGCGGGTACCTGCAGACATCCGATGGCCGCTACGA
>VBKQ01000379.1 GCA_005879505.1 Deltaproteobacteria bacterium | reverse complement strand
GTCCTCTTCTAAGAGCGGACCCGTTCCACCCACAGGTACTGCACCGCTTCCTGAATACAGACGAGAAGAGGCGTCGCGACCACCGTGCCGGTCACGCCGAAGACCGCTCCTGCCACGGCCTGGAAAAAGAGCAGGAGCGCCGGCTTGATGTGGACGGCTCGCTTCATCACCAGCGGGTCGACGATGTATCCCTCGACCACGTGCACGACGAGATAGACGAGCAAGGCGAGGAGGAAATGATGCGGCGACTGCGCGAGCGCCGCGAGCAGTCCCGGAATCGCGCTGGCGATTGCTCCGAGATACGGCACGAAGGTCCCGAGGAAGGTGAGCACTGCAAGCAGCAGCCATCCGTTCACGCCGGCAAGCGCGAGCCCCAGGCCCGTCAAGGTCCCCATGATCGTCATCGACACGAGAATGCCGCCGAGCCAGCGGCGAAGAGATCGTGCGGCGCGGCGCCAAGTCTCGTCGAATTTCTCTTGGTGGCGCGCGGGAATCAGATGGCGAACGCCGCGCCGATAGCTGTCGGGCTCGTGAGCCAGGAAGGCGCCCAGCGCGATGACCAGCACGATGATGGTCGCGCTCGAAACAAGACCCAATGCTGCCTTGAGGGCGCCCTCGGCGGCCTTGCCCGCCGTTTGCTTGGCTTGCTCCTCCGTCTTCCTGGCACCCTCCTCGCCTTGCTTTGCCCGCAGCCACCGCCGAGCGTCGCTTAACGCCCGCGGAGCACTTTCGCGCAGTTCGTCGGCTTGCCGCACGAGCGTCGGCACGACCACGGCGCCGACAGCAGCAGCCCCGCCCGCCAACACCAGAACCACGAGGATCACCGCCAGTGCGCGCGGCATTACCTTCGCGAGCCAGTCCACGGGAAAAGAGAAGACCACCCCGATAAGGAGACCGAGAAACGCGAGTAGCAGCACCTGGTGCGCGAGCCAAGCTGCGGCGACTGCGGCGCCGGTGAAGAGCAGGACCAAGCCGACCGAGAGTGGCTTCACTCGACAGCAAAGCTATGTGGAGATCCACTCGCCGGCCGGATCGGCCGGCCGCTGTGCGGGAGGCCGACCCCACGTCTGCAGCAGCCTTGGAGAAACTGATGAAGGGCCCAGAGGACGGGGACCCTCCTTGACATCTTCGTTTAGTTTAGTAGAGTTCAGTTCACTAAACGAAGGAGCTGCGCGATGTACATCCAGGGCGCCATCACCACCAAAGACGTGTGGATGAACTCGGCGCTCATCCTGCGCTGCTACGGTGCGCGCGCCTACCTCCGTTGCTGCCTCGCCGTCCTGCTGCAGAAGCGGACCACCTTCCTCGATTGCGTCGCTCGCCTGGGGTCCGCGTAGCCCGCACTTTCCGCCCGAACGGCTTCAGCCAAGGGATGCAACCCATGAATCGCTTCCTCAACGCCCGCGAGACGATCGTGACCGAGGCCATCGACGGCTTGCTCTCGGGCTCCTCGGGAAGGCACCTCGCCCGGCTCGACGGCTACCCACACATCAAGGTGGTGATCCGGAAGGACTGGGACCGGAGCAAGGTCGCCGTCGTCTCGGGCGGCGGCGCCGGACATGAGCCGGCACATGCGGGTTTCGTGGGCCGGGGAATGCTGGCGGGAGCGGTCTCGGGCGAGGTCTTCGCTTCGCCGAGCGTGGACGCCGTGCTGGCCTGCATCCTCAGCGTCACGGGTGACGCCGGTTGCTTGTTGATCGTGAAGAACTACACGGGCGATCGCTTGAATTTCGGGCTCGCTGCGGAGAAGGCCAAGCAACTCGGTTGCCAGGTCGAGATGATCATCGTCTCCGACGACATCGCAATTCCGGCCGCCGCGAAGCCGCGCGGGATCGCCGGCACCTTGTTCGTCCACAAGATCGCGGGCCATCTCGCCGAGGCGGGAAGTGATCTGCGGACGGTCAAAGAGGCCGCGCAAGATGCCGCGGGGGCGATCCGTTCGCTGGGCGTGTCGCTATCGGCCTGCACCATCCCCGGGCAGAAGATGGCCGGCCGTCTCGGTGAAGGGGAAGCCGAGCTCGGGCTCGGGATTCACGGTGAGCCAGGCGCAGCCGTGATCGAGGCTCGGTCCGTGAAGCACATCGTGGATCTGATGGCCGATCAGTTGTCCGCGGGGTTGGGTTCCGGGGAAACGAGGCTGGGCCTCCTGGTGAACAACCTCGGCAGCGTGACGCCCATGGAGATGGGCGTCATCGTCAATGAGGTCCTCCATTCGCGTCTTGGCCAGCAGATCGAGCTCGTCTTTGGCCCGGCGCCGCTGATGACGTCGCTCGACATGAATGGCTTCTCTTTGTCGCTCATCGAATTGAACGATGCTCGCCGCCAGGCCCTGCTCTCCCCTGTCGAGGCCACCGCCTGGTTGCCAGG
Source organism: Deltaproteobacteria bacterium (assembly GCA_005879505.1). Taxonomy (GTDB): domain Bacteria; phylum Myxococcota; class Myxococcia; order Myxococcales; family 40CM-4-68-19; genus 40CM-4-68-19. The sequence goes on along the minus strand of VBKQ01000379.1, from coordinate 6,507 downwards.
GAGGAGACTCGAGCCGAAGACGATCCTGCCATTGCCCAAGGCCATGGCGGCGAGCGTCTTCCAGGGTTCGGCAAGCAAGAAGACGGCGGCCGTCGTGCGGGGCATATGCGATGTTCTCATCCAGAAAGAGCCGGAGCTGAACGCATTGGATGCCAAGGTGGGCGACGGCGACACCGGCACGACGTTCGCAACTGCGGCGCGGAGCGTGATGGACAGATTGACCGCGGCGGCGCTGCCGCTGGCGCATCCGGACCAGCTCTGCCTTGCGATTGGCGAGCTTTTGGGAAAGACGACGGGTGGATCGAGCGGAGTCCTGCTGTCCATCTTCTTCACGGCCGCCGGCACCGAGATGAAGCGTTCGAGGAGCTTGCGGGGTGCGTTCGGGAAAGGAATCGCCGCCCTGCAACACTACGGTGGGGCACACCTGGGCGATCGGACCATGCTCGATGCGCTCGTTCCCGCGATCGACGCGCTCGAGCAGGGGAGCCTCCACGCCGCCGCAGCCGCCGCGCAGCGCGGCGCCGATGCCACCGCGTCCATGACGAAGGCCCATGCGGGCCGCTCTTCGTATGTGACCGCCGCGAACCTCAAGGGCGTGACGGATCCGGGCGCGACGGCGGTGGCGCTTGCATTTCTTGCCGCCGCCGCCGCGCAGCTCGACGTTGGAGAAACGACTTGAAAGCCGAAAAGGGCGAGACCTCGATCGGTCAGCGCTCGCCCCTGCTGGCGACCGCGCGACTTCCCTCGGGCCGCTCGATCTGGACGTCGCCTCCCGCGAGAGCGCGCGCTTCATCTGTGCTCGTGACGGCTTTGGATACCGGCGCAGCCGTAATCGAGATGGGAAGCGAATAGCCCGCCAGGGCCCGGGCTTCGTCTGTGGTGGAAATGAGGCCCTTCATCGTCGCCGCGGTTGCGCGCGTCGATACGTTCGTCGGGAGTGCCCGAGCTTCGTCGCTACTCGTCGGAATTGAGCTCGCGCGGGCAGCGCTCCCCGCTGCCTCCGAAAGCAAGAATGCGCTGCAGAGCGAAAGGCCGACCTTCGAGAGCCTGCGATTGATCTTCGTCATTTGATCCTCCTCGCCTGTCCCGACGGCTTCTCGCAGGCACGATGCGGATGTGAGTGACCTTCCTAGGTTCGACCGTCTCGTCGATGTTCAGATCCGACACCTGGAACCCATGCTTGCGATCGAGGGTGGTGAGCTCGAGAATCACCGGCTCGCCCAGCTTGAGCTCGATGACCGAGGGGGTGAACTTGAACCTCTCGGCGGTCACCTGGATGACCTTTTCCTGCGCCTTCACATTGGCAACCGGCATGGTGGCGAGGACCGCGGCGAACGCGGGCCCCAGGATCCAGTGCAATCTGCGCATCAGTAGGTTCCGATAGCAGCCGCCGGCTGCACTGCCGCGGTGCCCTCGAGCGAGTCTTCCTTGAGCGTGAACACGACGCGCGATTCGTCGACGGAGATCTCTCGAAACCCCAGGCCGCGCCGCGGATGGGCCGGATCCCAGGGCACCGGCGTGCGCTTGGGCTGCGAGAGCGGCGCAGGGAGCGGAAAGATGAGTGACTGGGCGGCGTGGTGGGCGATGGCGCCGGTCTTGAAGTGGTGCTCCTGATGGATGTGGCCATAGAAGACGGTCACGTTCTTCCAATGCTGCAGCAGGTCGATCGCCTTGCTCCCGTCCTTGGTGGCCCAGTCCCACTGCGGGGCCAGGTCGAAGAGCGGCCGGTGCGTGAACACCACGATGGGCGCATCGGAAGGCAGCGGCTTCAAGTCCGAGAGCAACCAGTCGATCTGGGCGTCGCCGATGGCCGCTTGCGGATCGGAGACGTTGTCGATCACGGCGAAATGAATCCCTTTGTGGTCAAACGAATAGTGCGTCGCCCCGAAGTGCTCCTGGAAGGCCTTGCCTTGGTCGAGCGACGCATCGTGCTCGCCCGGCATGTATCGCTGCACCGGGGTTTTCAGGTCCGCGACAATGAGCTTGAACTCGCGCATGCGCTTATGGCGTTCGGCCTCGTCGTCGGTCGTATGCGTCAGGTCGCCGGTGAATACGATGAAGTCGGGCTGCCGCGGGAGCGCATTGACCGCCTGCACCGCCTGCCGGAGCGTGTTGGCCGCCTCGGGGTTGGGAGGACCCTTGAAGCCCCAGTGCGTGTCGGAGAGCTGGACGAAGAAAAAGTCATCCTCTTGTCTCCCCGACTTGCGAAGGCCGTTGGCGCATCCGGCCAGACCCGAAGCAAAGACCACTCCGCCAAAACCGAGCAGCTTGATGAAGTCGCGACGCCCTTTGAGTTCGTTCATCGGGAGACCTCCGGCGCCATGACTCGACCGGCCTGAGGTCTATTCCCGCGCGGCTCTCAATCCGCCGTCTCCAGACGCCGTTCCTCCTCCGCGTCGTGGACCCTGATCGTGCCGGAGTAGCTGGAGGAGAGCGGCGCGAGCAGGTCCTGGAAGTGGCATAGCTTGCCGCCGATGCCGAGCAGCATCGCGTTGTAGGTCTCTCCTGGCTGGAGGACGGTAGAGGAGAGCTCGTTGCAATCATTCGAGTAGATCTGATGAGGATGGCTGTCGGCATTGACGAACTGGAGCACTGAGCCGACCTCGACCGTTAGAGAGGGCGCGCTGACTCCACGCTCGTCGAGTCGCTCGACGGGTGATCGGCTCGACCGCGCGATGCCCACGCACCCGCAGACCAACAGCGTGACGACGGCGACCATCCTCATTGGCTCGAGTCTCATGCTTCTCCCCTGTCGTGGACCTGCCACGAAGAAGACCTGGCTCACGCTCTGCAATTCCCGCGGGAATGAATTAGCGCCGGCACCAGTCAGAGGCGGCGGGTTATTGCGGCTGTACAGCTTTTGCAGCGTGGCGCTATTCTGCTTCCACGCTGGCGCGGATCAGCGCCATCGCCTTCCTTTCTTACCGCAGGAGGGATCATGAAGACGTCGTGGCGCAAGCTGCAACTAGTGTTCGTTGTGGTCGCGGCCGCCTTACTCGCGACCGGTGCACTGGCGAAGGGCGGCAGCAATCCGATGATCGGCACGTGGAAGCTCAATCCGGCCAAGTCCAAGTTCACTCCGGGACCGGGGCCGAAGAGCTTGACCGTCAAGATCGAGCCGGCCGGCAAGGGCGTGAAGGTAACCGCCGAGGGAGTGGACAGCGAAGACAAGCCCTTCGCGACCGAGTTCACCGCCAACTATGACGGGAAGGACTACCCGATCACAGGGTCACAAATGGCCGAGACCGTCTCGCTCAAGCGCACCGGCCCGCGAACGGCGAGGCGCATCGACAAGAAGGACGGCAAGGTGGTGCAGACAGCCAACCGCGTAATTGCCAAGGACGGCAAGAGCTACACCTTCACCGCCAAAGGGAAGAACGCGAAGGGCCAGCGCTACCACAACGTTCAGGTTTACGACAGGCAATGAGACTTGGCCCGCGCGCAGTGAGGGCGGGGAACCGCCGCCGCGGCTGAGCGGCCCGATGCGCGCGGCGGCGCGCCATGGCGTTGACGTCAACATCGCGTTGACGTCAAAGAGCGTACAACGCGCTCCAGCAGAGCGATGCCCACGCATACTGGGAGTTCAACTATCTCGGGACGAACTGGGGACGTCATGGAGATCATGCTGGGACGGCATCGGGCGGGCTGACTGGCTCGGGACAGCGGTTATTCCCGAGGGAATGAAGTGACCTCTGCGCTGATCGTCATGCGCGAGGTGTCCGATGCCGATCCGCGGAGTGGTCACAACAGGTCATGTGCTTCGCAACGCCAGGCTCATCGTGCGTGAGTTCGGGCCAGGCGCGTTCCTGCGCTGCTGCCTCGCTATCGTGTCGCGGCGTCGTACGACGTTTCTTGCCTGCGTCACGCCGCCGTGCCGCTGACGGTTGCTCCCTGACTGCGGATCGCGTCCCGGCATCTCCGCAGGCCTGCCTCGACGGCTGCTTCGAGAACCAGCCGCCGAGGCAGGCAAACCCGATCGTATCGCTACCTCTGGTGGTGCTCGCGGCGCTCCCTGAGATCTTCGCGCCGGTCTGCGCGACGATCCTTGCTCAACTCGTGCCGGTCCTCGCGCCGCTGCTTCTTGTCCGCCTGTTCCTGGGCGAAATCGCTCTTGAGGGCCGTCCGATCGGCGGCGAGCTTCGCCTTGTCCGCTTCGACGGCCGCCTTGTCGTGTGCGGCGCGATCCTTCGCCAGTTGCTGACGATCGTCGACCACCTGCTCATGCGCCGCCTTGACCACGCTCTTGTCGGCGTTCACCGTCTTGATGTCGGCTTCGACCTTCGCCTTGTCGGCGGCGACCTTCACATCCGCCGCATCGTTGTCGTCGGCGCGTACGCCGGCCGACGCGAGCACCAGGCCAGCCGCAATCCCGAACAGTATCTTCCGCATCATGAAATCCCCTCCACGCATTGGGCCCCATGGCCGTCTGCAGGGAACGACCCGATGCTCGCACGCGGGTTAAGCGTTTCGGTAAAAGTTGCTAATGCCCTGTAGGTCTGACTGCGCGCATCTCCGTCGTCGTGCGCTGGCCAGAACCAATAACTTGGTCCGGCTTCGCCGAGGACTTAGCGTCGGCAGCGCATGGACCGGGTTGCTCTGCTCGAGGGCCGGTGGGCGTTCCGCTCGTCGGCAGGTCCGATCTCCGGTCATTGCAGGGGAGTCGACTGAATGCGCCTCCGCCCTTTCCTCACCTTGCTCGTCACGGCCACTGCGGCAACCGCCAGCAGCGTTCGCGACGAGGCCGTCGTCAATACCGTCCAGCCTACGGCAGCGAATCCACGCTCGAGCAGTTTCACGGACTCGCTCAACGGCAGCATCGATCTATCGAACGAGTGGACCCTGAACCTGGGCGGGAGCCTGACCATGCAGGGCCGGACCCCGGCCTCGCAACGAGGGCAATTTCCAGAGAGCGCCAGCGTTGTCACGGTCCTCAGCGCCGGAGCCGACTGGAACGTCAACGAGAATCTGGCCGTCGGCACGGAGTTGCACCTGTCGCCGCGCAGTACGCAGTACGCGGGTACGCCGGTGAGCCTGCGCCAGGCGAACGGCACGGAAACCAGCGCCGACGCTCTGGTGCGTTCGCAGACGTCGCAAACGGGCGCGGCCTTCAGCACCTCCTTCGACACGGCCGGAGACTCCGCGTTGGAGTGGTCGTACGGAGCAAACGTCGATTACTCGCATTACGAAATCGAGCAAAACATTCCGCGCGTCCGCCTCGCCGACGGCACGACCGTGAGCTCCACGACGGTGCGGCAGGACACGGTTTCGTACTGCCAGGCGCATCCGCGCGTCAAAAACTGCGGGCAGGCGCTGCTCACCGCGTTGCAGGCCACGCCGGTGACGCTGGACTCGGAGCGATTCTCCGCGAACGTGAGCGCGACGCTCTTCACGGACACCGACGTCACGCTCTCCGGCGACTACTACGTGTACCAGCAGAATCCGGCGCAGGTAGGTTTCTTCACCTTGGTCGCGGCGGGGCGCGGTGCCGGTGTGCCGATCGCACCGCTGCGCTACGAGGTGCGGCCCGAGGTGGTCCACCGCTTCGGCGATCTCTCGGCGCGGCTCTGGGTCCAGGCCGGAGAATATGTGCCGGGAACCGGGCAGAGCACCGCGGGGGCGGGTCTGAAGCTGCAGTACAAGTTCACGAAGGCGTTCCGGTCCTGGGTGACCCTCTCCGGACAACGGGACGTGGATCAGAACGACCAGATCACCAGGTCCGGCTCTGTCGCGGCGGGAGCGGCGTACCGCTGGTAGCCCGCTGCGTCGCGCCGGTCGGACATTCATTGCCAGTCGTCCGCACAACCACGCCGCTCGCCGGATCCAAGTGGCTCGGCGCCATGGCCCTCCTACCCTGCAAACAGCTAAAGGAGGTTCCATCATGAAAGCGTTGCTCAAGCGTCCGCTCGGGACCAGCGATCTTCAGATCACCCAGGTTGGCTTCGGAGCATGGGCCATCGGCGGTGGAGGTTGGGCCTACGGCTGGGGAAGCCAGGACGACGCCGACTCGATCGCGGCCATCCGTCATGCGGTCAATCGCGGCATCAACTGGATCGACACCGCGGCCATCTACGGGCTCGGCCATTCCGAGGAAGTGGTCGGACGGGCGCTGCGCGAGATCCCGGCCGTCGAGCGTCCCTACGTCTTCACCAAAGGCGGGATGGTGCCGGACCCATCGCGCCCTTTCGAGGAGCCACAGCGCAACCTGCGGCCGGAGTCGATCCAGAAGGAGGTCGAGACTTCCCTTCGCCGGCTCGGCGTCGAACGCATCGACCTGTACCAGTTCCACTGGCCGGACGGGCTGGGAACCCCGGTGGAAGAGTCGTGGGGCGAGATGTCGCGCTTGATCCGGGAGGGCAAGGTGCGCGCCGGCGGGGTCTCGAACTTCGACGTGGGTTTGCTCGATCGCGCCGAGCATGTTCGCCATGTCGATTCGCTGCAGCCACCCTTCTCGTTGATCCGTCGCCAGGCGGCCGGGGACGTCATTCCCTGGAGCGCGGCGAACGGCAC
>VBKQ01000378.1 GCA_005879505.1 Deltaproteobacteria bacterium | reverse complement strand
GACGGCGGCCCAAGGCTTCGCTCCAGCCAGCGAGCTGCGCTTGCGACGGGCCCGGTTCGGCCGGCGCCGGGAAGACCTCGAGGAGGCGGCGGTAGATGCGAACGGCATCCGGCGCCGGCAGCGCCGTCGCGCCCGCGACGAGCTTGATCAGCAGCTCGGGTTCGACGCGTTGCAGGGCCGGGTCGAGCAACGGGAGCGCCCTGCGGGCATCTCCGATTTCGGCGTAGAGCCGTCCCAGGCGTCCCTTCCAGGCCGCGCCGAGCGCATCCGAGCCGCCGCGATCGAGGCGTTTCTGCAGCGCATCGGCGGCATCCCGGGCGCGTCCGGCCGCCTGGCCTGCGTCGGCGCGCAGCTCGAGCGCGTCCAGATTTTGCGGGTCGCGCGCAAGCGCCCGGCCTGCGGCGAAGAACGCGGCGGGGGCGTCCGCCAGCTCACGCAGCTCGATCCTTCCCGCTTCGATCCACGCCAGCGCGCCCTTCTTCGCGTCTGCATGGGCATGGCCGATGCGCTCGTAGATCGCGGCGATCGGGCCTGCTCCGCCCTCGCCGAGCATCGCGCGGAGCCTTGCCGGCACCTCGGTGTTCGCCGGATCCGATTCGAGAACGGAAGTGAGCCGGTCCACGGCGTCTTCGCCGTGGCCCATGTCCACCGCGAGCAGCGCCGAGTCGACCATGGCGCCGACGTCGTTCGCCAATCCGGCCTCGGTGGCGAGCAGGCGCGCCACTTCCTCTTTGTCGCCACGCACCTCCGCGAGGTGCCGTGCTCCCTTCAGCGCGAGCAAGCACTTCGGATCGCTCGCGAGCGCTTGCCGGTAGGCTGTGGCGGCCTCCTTCATCCGGCCCTGCTCGACAAAGATTCCGGCCTGCTCCAGGGCGAGCGCCGCGCGCGTCTCGCCGTCGCCGAAGGCGGAGCGGAAGGCCAGGTGGTCGGCGAGGACGGATCTCTGGCCGCTGCGGCGCAATACCTCCTCCACCACGTCCAGTGCCAACCGATCTTGCGGATTGAGGGCCAGCGCCCGGCGGTACTCCGCGATCCCTTGGTCGCGTTCGCCGGCGGCCAGCCGATCCTCCGCGGATTCGGCGCGCAGCAGCGCCGCCACGCGCGGATCCTGGCAGCGCGAGGCGAGCCGCCCGCGCAATTCCGCGCGCTCCTTGCGAGCGTTCGCGCTCTTGTCGGGGCCGATCAGCGCCAGGAGCTCCGCGGCCGCCTCGAGGTCTCCCGGCGCCTCGGCCAGAAGGGCGCGCAGGAGCGCCACGGCCTTCTCGGGCTGGCGGGCGCCGTGCGCGTAGAGAGAGGCCGCCCAACGGCGCGCCTCGTTGCGCTCGGAGAGCGATTGCGCTGCGGCGGCGAGGTGCTCGTATGCCTCCGCGGCTTCCGCCGGGCGATCCGTCCAGGCTAGGAGCCTCGCCAGCTGCGCCCAGGCGAATGCCGCCTGGGGATGCTCGCGCGAGGCCGCCTGGTACAAGTCGATCGCGCGCAAGGGATCGCCTACCCGCCATTCCGCCAGCTCGGCAGCGCGACCGAAGGCTTCGGCCCGGGCATGCCCCTGCGGGATCGCCTCCGCGATCTGCAGGAGCACGGCGAGGGCCGCGGCATGGTCACCCCGCTTGAGCTGCAGGCGGAAGAGCCGCCGGAGCACGGCGAGATCGAGGCCCCCGAGCGCCAGCCCCTGGGCGCAGGCCTGCACGGCTTCGTCGACGCGCCCCAGCTCCTCGAGGACCAGCCCGCGCTCGGCTTGCAGCGCGGCCGCGCGCGGTGCCGTCGTCTCCCGCGCTTCTTCCAGCAGCAGGTCGGCGCGCTCGCGCGCTGGGAGGCCCGGCAGGGCGAGCAGGGCATGCCGGGCCGTGCCGGAGGCCCGGTCGACGCCGCGAGCCTTGCGCAGGAGCGTGGTCGAGCGCACGTCGTTTCCGGCGGCGCGTGCCAGCTCGCTGGCCTCGATCAGCAGGTCGGCCGCGTCGGATCCGGAGGTCGAGTCCGCCCGCGCTTCCAGCGCTTGCGAGAGCTGGAGGAAATCGCCCGTCTTGAACGCGAACGTGCACCAGGTCTCCAGCCACCGGGGGCTCACCAGGCCGCGCGCCATCTCGGCAGCCCGGCGCGCCAGGTTGACGCTGCGGCCGGGATCGCTCTCGCTCACCACGGCGGCAGCGCGGGCCAGCAGCTCGGCGCCGACGGCGCGCGGGAGCTGCGCCGAGGCCTGCTCGAGCACCCTCGCCAGCTCGGCGCCGGCGCCGATCGACGGCAGGGTCCGCGTGAGCATGCGCAGCGCGGCGCCATGGCGGGGAACGAGCTTCAGCGTCCGCCGGGCGAGCGCGGCGGCTTCGGCGCGATTTGCAGCGCGCTCGTGCCAGACCGCCGCTTCCAGATAGTGACTGGCGGCTTCCTCCGCAGAGTGCGGCTCCAGCGACTCGCCGAGCGCCACGAAACGTTCCGCGGCGGAGTGGGGATCTCGCTGCGTCACCAGGCGGGCATGAAGCGCGATGACCGCCGCGTCTGCGGGATTGTCCGCCAATGCCTCGGAGAGCAGCTGCTCCTGCTCCATCGGCTCCGAAAGCAGCAGGGCTGCCCGCACCTTCAAGTGCGCGCGCTCGCTCGGCTCGATGCTTCCTTCAGCGCGCTGCCGGAGCAGGTCCGCCAGATCGGGCGATTTCTGCTGCTCGGCGAGATCGCAGCGGAGCGCGAGCAGGGCACCGTCCCGGCGGTTCTCTTCCAGCGCCGCCGCGGCCTCGGCGAGACCTTCTGAGACGCGGCCGAGGCGATATGCCGCAATGGCGGCCGCCTGCACCCGGTCGGCCGCGCTCGCGGTCCGATCCGCGCGCTGCCGGCAGAGCCGCAAAACCCCTTCCCAATCGTTGCCCGCGCGCGCCCGCCTCAGGGTGGCGAAGAAACCCACCGGATCGTTCGAATCCGCCTGATAGAGCTTGCGGACCGCTTCCTCGTGCAGGGCGGCCAGCTCCGCGGAGGCCGGCGCAGCGCCATCGACTGGCGGCGCAATGGCCTGGGACTGCACCTCGTCGAGCAGCAGGACGGCGCGACGGAGCAGTTGCGCTTTGTAGACGGGGTCGCGGGTCGCGCCGGCCGAGCGGATGAGGAGCCGCGCGGCGAGCGCGCGGTCGCCGTCGCGCTGCGCGGCCTCGGCGCCCGCCTTGAGCAGCGCCGGATGATCGGGAGAGAGGCGCAAAGCGACGTCGACGAGCTTTTTCGCCTCGTCGGGCCGCCCGAGATCGCGCAGCACGTTCGCCTGCGCGCGCAGCGACTCCGCGCGCTCCCCGTCCTGATCGAGCAAGGTCTCCTCGCGCTCGTGCAGCGCGAGCGTCCGGTCGTGACGGCCGGCGCTGGCGAACAGCCGCCTTGCGGCCTCGAGATTCGGCCGGTACTGCGGATTGAGCAGGAACGCATTCTGGTAGCAGATCGCGGCGCTCTTCGCGTCGCCGAGCTGATCGATGAAGATCCGTCCCATCGCAAGGTGCACCTGCGCCGCCGCGGCGGTGGGCCCGAGCGTGCCGATCTCCGTTTCGAGCTGCGCCAGGGCATCCTTGGCAGCGCGGATCTCCGCATCCGTCGGCTCGCGTTGCGGCGTCGGAACCGCAAGCTCCTGGGCGGGGGTTGGGTCCATGCGCATCCCAACCGTACCAGACCCCTCCCGGTGCAGTCCGCTTCTGCGCGCGGGAGGTGGAGCGTGGTCGTCGAGCCGCCTTCGGCCGGCGCGGGCTAGTCGAGGCCCGCGGCCGCGCGGGCCACGCTCTCGATCTCCCCCAGGATCTCCCGCACCGCGGCGATGTCCCGGTGCAGCTCGCGATCTTCCTCCATGTGCGGAACCTTCCTCCGGATGACTTCCTGGGCCGCAGCCGCTCCCACCCCCGCCTTCAGCGGCCTGCGCAAGTCGAGCGCCTGCGCCGCCACCAGCAGCTCGATCGCCAGCCCGCTGCTCGCATTCTCCACCACCGTCCGCGCCTTGATCGCCGCCGTCATGCCCATGCTGACGTGATCCTCACGCCCCGCCGACGACGGGATCGTATCCACGCAAGCGGGGTGCGACAGCACCTTGCTCTCCGCGGCCAGTGCCGCCGCCGTCACCTGAGCGATCATGAACCCGGAGTTCAGGCCGCTGTTCTTGGCCAGGAAGGGCGGCAGACCGGAGAGCGATGGATTCACCAGCTGCTCGACGCGCCGCTCGGAGATGGTCTGCAGCTGCGCGCACGCGATCGCGAGCAGATCGAGCGCCTGTGACACGGGCTGCCCGTGGAAGTTTCCCGCACTCACCACGGTGCCTGCCCCCACGTCCTCGAGCCCCTGCGCGAACACGAGCGGATTGTCGGTGGCCGCGTTCGCCTCGATCGCGAGCGTCCTGCGCACGAAGGCCAATGCGTCGCGGGCGGCGCCGTGCACTTGTGGCACGCAGCGCAGCGAGTACGGATCCTGCACCTTGTCGCAGTGCTCATCCTGGTGCGCGGCGTTGATCTCGCTGCGGGCGAGAAGCGCGCGCAGGTCGGCGGCCACCCGCGCCTGCCCCTCGTGCCCGCGGATTCGCTGGACGGCTGCGAGGAACGGCTTGTGCGAGCCCATCAACCCCTCGACGGTCATCGACGCCGCGACGTCCGCGATGCGCGCGCACCGCTCCGCCTGCAGCAGCGCGAGCGCGCCCACCGCCTGCATCGCCTGGGTGCCGTTCACCAGAGCGAGGCCTTCCTTCGCTTCGAGCACCACCGGCTGAAGTCCGGCGCGCGCGAGCGCCTCCCGCCCGGGGAGCCGTTGCCCGCCGGCGAACGCTTCTCCCTCCCCGATGAGCACCAGGGCGAGGTGCGCGAGGGGAGCGAGGTCGCCGCTCGCTCCCACGGACCCCTTCTCCGGGACGACCGGAATCACGTCGCGATGCAACATCTCGAGCAGCAGCTCCAGGGTGGTTTCGCGGATGCCCGAATATCCGCCGGCGAGCACGTTGGCGCGCAGCAGCATCAGGGCGCGCACCTCGGGCGGGGGGAGCGGCGCACCGGTGCCCGCTGCGTGCGAGAGGACCAGGTTGCGTTGTAGCTTGCGCAGGTCTCCTCTGGGAATCGACACCTCGGCCAGGGTGCCGAACCCGGTGTTGATGCCATAGGTCGGCACGTCGCCTTCGGCGATGCGCTCGACCAGCGCCCGCGCCGCCCGCACCCGCTCCCGGGCGGCGGCGGCGATCTCCACGCGAGCTCCTCCGCGAGCCACCGCGCCCACCTCTTCCAGGGAAAGCCTGTCGCCCGAGAGGACGATTCGCATGCGCCGCTTCTACACCTTTCCAGGGCCCCCACGCTGACGCACCGCGGGACCCCGCCCCGGCGGCGGGTCCTCGAGGAGAGCGCCATGGCGCCTATCGGCCCGCCCGCGGCGATGCCTTTACCGACCCGCGGCTCGTCCACTATATGTTCCGGCGCCATGCTCATCGTGCAAAAGTACGGTG
>VBKQ01000377.1 GCA_005879505.1 Deltaproteobacteria bacterium | reverse complement strand
GACCATCGTCTCGGCGCTCTCGGTGATCATCACCGCCGCGTATTATCTCTGGGCCATCCAGCGGATGATGCTCGGGCAGCTCAACCCGGCGTACTCCGGCTTGCCCGACGTCAACTGGCGCGAGCGGCTCACGCTGTACCCGCTGGGCGCATTGATCGTCCTCTTCGGCTTCTACCCCGCGGCGATCATCAACCTGATCGAGGGATCGCTGCGCAATCTATTGGTTCCGCTGCAATAGGCCATGGACAACATCCACTCGCTGCGGTTCTTCTGGCCCGAGAGCGTGCTCACCGTCGCGGTGCTGGCGATGCTCGTGCAGGACCTGATCGTCCGGCGCAGTGGGCGGCGGGTGCCGTCGCTGGTGGCCGGCGCCCTGTTCTGGCTGGCGCTCACCGCCGCCGCCACCTGGGCCACGCCTTCCACCACGACGCCGCTCTTCGGCGGCCTGCTGCAGCACGATCCGCTGCGGCTGTTCTTCGCCTGGCTGTTCCTCGGCGCCGCCTTTCTCACCGTGATCATCGTGCCGAAGAGCGCGCAGATCTCGCCGGCCCGGCTGGGCGAGTTCATCGCCCTGCTCTTCGCGCTGGTGCTCGGCATGTTCCTGATGGCGAGCGCGACCGATCTCTTGATGATCTACCTGGCCGTCGAGACCGTCTCGCTGGTCAGCTACGTGCTCACCAGCTTCCGCCGCGCCGACCGCAAGGCCAACGAGGCCGCGCTCAAGTACGTCATCTACGGCGGCGTCGCCTCCGGCGTGATGCTCTACGGGATGAGCATCCTCTACGGGCTCTTCGGGACGACGCGCGTCACCGGCGACGGCGGAATCGGCGCGCAGCTGGCCGACGTCACCAGCCGTCTGTTCATGGCGCAGGCCTTCGGCGGGCAGCCGGCTGCGCAGCTTGCGCTGGTGGTGGCAGTGATCTTCGTGCTGGCGGGCGTGGGGTACAAGATCGCCAGCGTGCCGTTCCACATGTGGTGCCCCGACGTGTACGAGGGCGCCCCGACGCCGTTCACGGCCTTCCTTTCCGTCGGCCCCAAGGCTGCCGGCTTCGCCGTGGCCATCCGCTTCTTCTTCGCGGCGTTCGAGCGGCCGGTACCAGGCGGCGGATACGCGCCGATCACCGACCTGCCCTGGCCGGCGATCATCGGAATCATCTCCGCGATTACGATGACGCTCGGGAACCTCACCGCGATCGTGCAGACGAATCTGAAGCGCATGCTCGCGTACAGCTCGATCGCGCACGCGGGTTATCTGTTGATGGGGCTTGCTGCCGCCAGCACGGCCGGCGTGCAGAGCATCCTGGTGTACCTGATCGTCTACGTGCTCATGAACGTGGGCGCGTTCCTGGTGATCATCGCGGTCTCGCGCATCACGGGCGGTGAACAGATCACCGATTTCCGCGGGCTCGGAAGCAAGGCCCCGATCGCGGCGTTTGCACTGACTGTGTTCTTGTTCAGCCTCACGGGAATTCCGCCGTTCGCAGGCTTCGTGGGCAAGTACCTCATCTTCGCCGCGGTGGTTCAGCGCGGAGGCTTCTGGAACGTGCTGCTGGCGGTGATCGGGGTGCTAAACAGCGCTGTTTCACTTTTCTATTATGCGCGAATCATCAAGGCGATGTACCTCGAGGATGCCGTCGACGAGCGGCCGCTGGCGGTGCCCGCCGTCTACACTGGCCTGCTCGTGGCGCTGGCAGTGCCCGTCCTCGCGCTCGGTCTCTATTGGACACCGCTGGTGCGTTGGGCAGCCAACGCTTTCGGCGGCGGAAATATCTCCTGATTCCAGAAACGTGGAAGGAGTTACCGGAAGATCGCACCGCGAGTGCGGGATCGGCACTTTTTCCAGTGAAGATCCGGTCCGAACCGGCATTCTTGCCGGACTACATTGCAGCCCACCACGCACCTTCGCTTGTGTACAGAGGGAAACCGTCCGGTGGCGGCTCTTTTGCACGCGTACCAGGATACTTTGCGCCCTGTTGGCTGGACAGATTGGTTGACCGATTCCTTCTTCCGCGTCCGCGCTTCGTCCGCGGCCGCGGATAAGCTCGACCAGCTCACGCCGGAAACGCAGGACCGGCTGCGGCAGATGATCGAGGAGATCACCGAGCTCGCCGATCTCACGCCCCCGAATACGGGACACGTCTGGATTGAAAGCGGAGCCTCGCCGCTGCTGACGCTGCAGCTGGGGCGGATCTTCGTCCGCTACTCGATCTCCGAGGATACGCGGACCGTGACCATCGAGCACGTGGTGCTGCTGGACGATGATACTCCGCTCGAGCGCGCCAGTTAGGGGCTGGAAAATTCCAGCGGTTTGAAGTGCGCCGATGTGGCGGCGCAAGGAACAGATGGGGCTGACGTCGCGCCGTAAGGATCGCTGCGGACCGATGCCACATCCCGATCTCGCAACCCTTTGATTCGACGTTCGATGCCTTCAATGGCGCAAACGCTATTTTCGTTATTTTGCAATGGCCACCTATGATCCGATCGGCCGCTCGCATCCTGACCCGGCAGCGGCCTGGGAGGAAAGGTGGCCGGACCCGCAAAGCCCATCCGCCGCACGATGATCGCCTGCCTCACCGCAGCGGCAATCGCCTGCGGCGGGGAAGAAAGCCGCGCTCCGGACACGGTGTCCTTGCAGACAACGAGTCACTCGACGTCGACCCCGAAGCGGGACTTCTCGCTGGCCGTCAGCGCTGCGAGCCAGACCATCGCCGACGGCAGCAGCACGAGCTATACGGTCGACACCGTCATCACCGCCGGGAAGTTGCAGCAGGTCGCCCTGTCGATCTCCGATCTTCCGGTTGGTGTGACGGCGACGTTCAACCCCTCGACAATCAGCTCCGGCCAGAGCGCGACGTTGGAGCTCACCGCTTCGACCTCCGCCGTACCCGCGACCGCGCAGTTCACCGTCACGGGCACGGGATTCTACGCGACGCATACAGCTACCGCGACCGCCAACGTGGTGGACAACCTCGCGCCCAGCGTCTCGATCCTGATTCCGGCCGACGGCGCCGTCCTGGCGGGACCCGTGTCCATCTCGGCCAGCGCCAGCGACAACATTGCGGTGGGCCGCACCGAGATCTATCTGGACGGCGCGCTGTTTGCGACGGCAGACTCCGCCGTCTGGGATACCACCGCCGCGGCTGACGGATCGCACTCGATCAGCGCGACGGCTTACGACACTTCGGGAAATGCCGCCACGAGCTCGGCGGTGACCGTCACCGTGCAGAACGGCCCCTCGACGCGCGACTTCACCATAGAGGTGACACCGGCCTCGCAGTCCGTGAAAGGCGGCGCCACCGCGCTCTACACGGTCACCGCCCGCACCGGGTCCGGAGCGCCGCAATCGGTGGACCTCTCCATCGCCGGCTTGCCCCAGGGCGTAACGGCGAGCTTCGCCTCCACGCAGATCCTCTCGGGCGCGAGCACCACGGTAACCCTCGCTGCGGCGGCCGACGCGCCCGCGGCCTCGACGGATTTCAGCGTGTTCGCCATGGGAATGTACGCGACCCGGAGCGCGACGGCCGGCGTGAACGTGATCGACGCGCAGGCTCCGTCGATCGCGCTCACGTCTCCGGCCGCCGGCGCGCAGCTCTCCGGCACCGTTCAGGTCGCCGCCACCGCGCAGGACAACACGGCGGTCGCAGCCGCCGAGATCCTGCTGGACGGTGCGGTGGTCGCGAGCTCGGCGACGTTCGACTGGGATACGACCGCAAGTCCGGACGGCCCCCACGTGCTCGAGGCGCACGCATACGACGCGGCCGGGAACCTGGGCTCGACCGGATCGGTGCAGGTGGTCGTGCAGAACAACGCGGCGACCCGGAGCTTCGCCGCTTCGATCTCGCCGCCCGCGGCGAGCTTCCCTGACACCGGCTCGGCCAGCTTCACCGTCTCCACCCGGACGCTCGCGGGCGCCCCGCAGCCGCTGACGATTGCGGCGCGGTTCGCGGACGGCGCCCCGCGCGAGATCGGCGCGACGGTCACGCCGGCATTCGCGACCAGCGGCGACGCGGGCGTGAGCGTCGTCGTGTCCAGCCCCGGCCACTGGCCTGGGCCTGCGACGTTGCTGGTCGACGTCTGCGGCGTGTACGCCTGCCAGACGGTCTCGGCGTCTGTCACCGTTCTCGACACGATCCCGCCCGCCGTCGCTTTCTCGGAGCCGCTGGATGGGGCGGTATTGTCCGGGACCTCGTACATCCTCGCGTCCGCCAGCGATGCCTCCCTCTCCTCGTTGGTCATCGAGATGGACGGGGTGCCCTCAGGTCTTTCCCCGAACAACCAGCCTTGGGACACGACCGCGTTCGCGGACGGGCTCCACACGCTGAGCGCAGTTGCGACCGATACGGCGGGGAACGTCACCACCGTGTCGCACCTGGTCACCATCCAGAACTCGCCGGCCACCCGGGACTTCCTCTTCTCCAGTCCGAACGGCGTGGAAATGGTCGTCTTGACCGGGGTGCCGGTTCAGTTCCAGGTCTCGAGCTCGGAAATGATCGGCGCCCCCGAGACGCTGCATCTTTCCGCCAGCGTGCCCGCGGGGATCGCCGTCTCGATCCAGCCCCCGGAGATTCAAGCCGGCCAGAGCGCGACCGTCACGCTCACTGCATTGAGCGACAGCGCCAGCGGTCCGGTGACCATCTCCGCCACCGGCGTCTACTTGACCAAGTCGGGGACCTTCACTGTGAAGAACTCTGCGGCCAGCGGCGCGTTCGCGCTGGTGCCTGCTCCGGCGACCGTCGGTCTGGGATTTTCGTACGTGCAAGTTCCCATCGCGACGGTCACCCTGAAGGGAGCGCCGCAATCGTTGCGGTTGCAGGATCCCCAGCTGCCGGACGGCATCTACGCCTTCTTCGATCCGGCCACGATCCTTTCCGGCGAAACGGCGACGCTCTGGGTTACCGCGCTGACGACGGCCCCGGCCGGTACTTACGGCGTGACGCTCGTCGCCACCGGCTCGTCGGAAACGCATTCGGCCGTGCTGCAGCTGACCGTACGCGACCTCTTCCCACCGCAGGTCGAGATCATCCCTCTACGGGGACGGATCCTCGCCGGCGTAGTCAACGTCCAGGCGAACGGCTGGGATGACGTCGGCGTGGTCCGGAGCGAGCTCGACGTGGACGGCCAGCTCGCTGCGAGCGCAGATGGTTCGCCGCTCACATATGCCTGGGACACGCGCGCGGTCGCGGATGGGAACCATCGCCTCGACGCGCGCGTGTGGGACGGCGGCGGCAACATGGCGACGGCAAGCGCGATGATGACCATCCTCAATACGCCCGCCTCGCACGACCTGGTCCTCAACGGCAGCTTCGAAGAGCCGGACACCAGCGTCTGGACCGCCGGCGGGAGCGTGGGCGCCGTGCGCCGCGTGATCGGGGCGTATGACGGATCGTACTCGCTCTCGGTCGGCGACGATCCCATGGCGGGCACCTCGACGGCGTCGCAGCGGTTCTGGATCCCGTCCGGCGCTACCAGCGCGCAGCTCTCCTTCCGGGTCCGCGGGATTGCTCCCATCGGCGCGCCGGCGAGCGGGGATTGGCAGGAGGCGGC
>VBKQ01000376.1 GCA_005879505.1 Deltaproteobacteria bacterium | reverse complement strand
GCGGCTGAAGACGCGCCTCTCACGCCGCCGCAAGGTCCGCAGGCGCGGTTATCTCAGCGTCCGCCGAACCCTGCGCAAGAACCTCTCCACCGGCGGCGAGCCGTTCAAGCTCGTCTTCCGCGCTCGCCGGCCCGAGCGTCCGGAGATCGTCGTCCTTTGCGACGTGAGCGATTCGGTGCGCAATGTCTCACGGCTGATGCTTCAGTTCGTCTACACGCTGCAGGAGCTCTACGCGCGGGTGCGCAGCTTCGTGTTCGTCAGCGACATCGGCGAGGTCACGCACCTGTTCAAGAACATGGACGTGAGCGCCGCGGTCGATCTGGCGACCGCCGGCCGCGTGATCAATCTCTCCGCGAACTCGAACTACGGGCACGCGCTGAAGCTGTTCCGGGATACCTGGCTGGGCTCGATCACTCGCCGAACGACGGTCATCGTGATCGGGGATGGGCGCACGAACTACAACCCGCCCAACGCGTGGGCACTCGCCGATCTGAAGCGCCGGTGCCGCCGCCTGCTCTGGCTCTGTCCGGAGGAACAGCATTCCTGGGGATTCGGCGACAGCGAGATGCCGCTCTACGCGCGGCATTGCGATCGGGTGGAGAGCGTTCGCTCGGTGGACGACCTAGGGCGCGTGGCGGCCGAGCTGATGCCGTAGCGGTGCGGAGGGGGTGGACTCATGCTACGAATCCGCGGGCTTTCATGACGTATCGGGACCCCAACGACTGGCAGGAACAGCTCCAGGCGTCGCTGCGCCGCGCCCAGGAGGCGATCGCGCGTGGCACCTCCCAGCAGGACCAGATGGTCCGCGAATGGACGGAGAACCTGCGCAGCGCCTACCCGGACTGGGGGCGCGAGCGCTGGCAGCGGAGGCTCGAGCGCAAGCTGCGCCGCCGCGCCGAGCGCGAGGCCAAGGTAGCGAACGCCAGCCTGTTCGAAGGGTATCTGTGGCTGCTGGGAGCGATCGTGCTCTTCATCATCGCTCTTTCCTCGCTGCCCTTCCTCTGGTGGTTGATCTTTCCCGCAGCGGGGCTCGGGTCGCGCGGCGCCCGGGTCATCGCCCGGCACAGCCGGATCACGCAGCCGGCCCTGAACGGACCGCAGCCGGCGCGGGTCAGCAGCACCGCCGGGGTGACGCCGGAGCAGCAGCGCGCGCAGCGCTTCGGCTCGCTCGGTGGCATCGGGCGGGGGTTCGAGGCGACCGCGCCGCCGCAGCGGTTTTCCGGGACGACCAGCTCGGCTCGCCCGGGAGGTGCGCAGCAGGATCCGCGGGACGTCCGCGTCGACGCCATCTGCGACCAGATCCTCGCCGAGCTGCGCACCTCGCCGGACGCCGTGAAGGACATCTTCATCAAGCCCGACGAGACCATCGCCGCTCTGCGAGCCACCTGCCGCAACCTGACCCGGCGGGAGCGCGACCTGCGCCGTTTCCTCTCTCCGCAGGACGACGAGCGCCTGACGCGCGAGCGCGAGGCACTGCAGAAGCGCGTTGCCGGAGAGAGCGACGAGGTGACCCGGATGCGCCTCGCCTCGGCGCTGGCCGCGCTCGACGCCCAGCGCGAGCAGCGGCTGGAGCTGGCCCGCGCCGCGACGCGCTTCGACGCCGAGCACACGCGCATCTCCTACACGCTGGAGAGCCTCTACACCCAGGTAGTCCGGATGCGCTCGGCGGACAGCTCCAGCGTGGACGTAGCGGGCGCCGGTCTGCGGCGCAGCCTCGACATGCTCTCGCAGGAGGCGAACGCGCTCGCCGACGCGCTCGAGCGGGTGAACAGCGGCGAGGCGGAACGGATGCGCAAGGTCGCGGCCGCTCCTGGAGGCGACTCGGGCGCGGCTCCTCCGGCCGCTCCCGGCAAGCGGGAGAAGGCGTGATCCGGCCGTTCGGGGGAAAGACGCCGCGGGTGGACGAAGCCGCCTTCGTCGCTTCGAGCGCGATGGTGATCGGCGACGTGGCGATCGGCGCGGGCAGCAGCATCTGGTACGGCGCGGTGTTGCGCGGGGACGTCGAGAGCATCCGCATCGGCAGGGAGACGAGCATCCAGGACAACACCGTCATCCACGTGGACTCGAGCGGGTTCTCGACCGTAGTGGGCGACCGGGTGACCGTCGGCCACAGCGTGGTCCTGCACGGATGCCGCATCGGCGACAACGCGCTGATCAGCATCGGCAGCATCGTCCTGAACGGCGCCGAGGTCGGGGAGGGGGCGATGGTCGGCGCCGGGAGCCTCGTCACCCCCGGCACGAAGATCCCTCCCGGGATGCTCGCGCTCGGTTCTCCGGCCCGGGTGAAGCGCCCGCTGACGGACGAGGAGAAGCGGCACGTGCAGGCGGGTGTGGAGATCTACATCCGCCTCGGACGGGAGCATCGCTGATGGCGCAGGTGCCGCCGACCCGCATCGACAAAGCGGTGGCGTTGCGGGCGTCACATCTCCTCTCCGATTTCACCGACGTCGGGGTGAAGATCCTGGCCGAGATCGCCTCGCAGCGGAGCGTCGGCAAGGGCACTTATGCGTTCAAGGCGGGGGAGGCGTCCGCCACGCTCTCGTTCGTGGCGAAGGGGACGCTGCAGCTCGTCCCCCGCGACGGAGGAGCCGTGCTCGGCGAAGTCGTCTCCCGCGACACCGTCGGAGGGCTGGCGCTGCTCGTCGACGGCGAGCACGTCGTTTCCGCCCTGGCCGCGAACGACGTGGAACTGCTGGAGCTGTCGCGCGCGGCGTTCGACGAGATGAAGCGGACGCATCCGCGCACGGCGCTGAAGCTCACCATGGCGCTCGCGCAGGACCTCGCAGAGCGCTTGCGGGCCGCGAAAGGGCCGCTTCGCGAGTTCCTGGTATGGCAGATCAGCAAGCGGCAGGCTTGAGGCGAGATGCCGTTTGCGGATTCGCCATGTCCTGTAGCGATCGGGCGCCGGCGTCCGGGGTGGAACTTGCGGTCCCCGTCCAGGACCGACTAGCTTCAGACGATCGTCCCAACCGAGGCGGTGCGGCCTGAAGGACTGGCTCTTTCAATTCCTCATCAACTTCCACGGGCCGGCCGCCTACATCGGCGTTCTCTTCGTGTTGATCACGTGTGGTCTGGGCGTGCCGTTGCCCGAGGACGTGCCCCTGATCACGGGCGGCTGGCTGGTCGGCCGAAGCGGGTCGCTGCCCCTGATGATCGTCACCGGCCTCGCCGGAATCCTCATCGGCGATACCCTCATCTTCCGCGCCGGGCAGATCTACGGCGAGAAGCTCCTCGATACGCGCCTCGGCCGGTACATTCCGGGCGAGCGCGTCCAGCGCACCATCGCCGCCTTCGATCGGCACGGCCCGAAGTTCATCATGGCCGCGCGGTTCGTCCCGGGGCTGCGCGCGGTCACCTACTTCGTGGCGGGCCTGACGGGCGTTCCGTACTGGAAGTTCATCACCTACGACGGGATCGCCGCCTGCGTCTCCGCGCCGGCCTGGGTGTACCTCGGCTACTGGGCGCGCAAGCACCGGATGCTGAACAGGGCCTGGGCCTGGTCGGCGCAGGCACAGATCGCGGCGTTCGCCGTGATCGCCGGGCTGACAGTGCTCTACGTCGCCTTCCTCGCCATCCGGCGGCGTTGGCGGCGCAAGCGTGGATTGCCGGTGAGCACGCCGCCGATCCCGCTGCAGCGGGTGGAGGGCGGACTCGATCGGCGGGCGGGCATGCGGCGTTCATGAGCCGCACCAGAGGCCCGCGTCCTGCCGCACGCGCCCGGCAAGCGGTGCAGCGCGTTGCCGCGCGCCAATCCGCATTGCCCAGGGGCTCTCCCACGGCTACACTCGGCGGCTTACCGGAGCGGAGAATGATCGATCCCAACGTGCCGCTGGCCCTCACGTTCGACGATGTTCTCCTGCTCCCCGCAGAGAGCAACGTCCTGCCGCGGCAGGTGGATGTAAGTGCTCAGCTCACACGCAACCTGCGCCTGAAGATCCCGCTGGTCAGCTCGGCGATGGACACGGTCACCGAGGCCCGCACGGCGATCGCCATGGCGCAGGAAGGCGGACTGGGGTTCATCCACAAGAACTTCAGCATCCAACAGCAGGCGCTGGAGGTGACCAAGGTCAAGAAGTACGAGAGCGGGATGGTGGTGGATCCGGTGACCATCGAGCCCGACGCTCCCGTGCACAAGGCCGTGGCCTTGATGCGCCAGCACGAGATCAGCGGCATTCCGGTGACCAAGAACGGGCGTCTGGTCGGCATCCTCACCAACCGCGATCTGCGCTTCGAGAAGAACCTCGACCAGAAGGTCGAGGCGATGATGACGCGCGAGCTCGTCACCTGCCGCGAGGGCATCTCGCAGGAAGAGGCCAAGGAGCTGCTCCACCGCAACCGGATCGAGAAGCTGCTGGTGGTGGACGACAAGTACGAGCTGAAAGGCCTCATCACCATCAAGGACATCGAGAAGACGCGCGCCCATCCCAACGCGGCGAAGGACGGGAAGGGCCGGCTGCTGGTTGGCGCGGCGGTGGGCGTGGGTCCCGACCGCGACGAGCGCGTGCATGCGCTGCTCCAAGCGGGCGCGGACGTGATCGCGGTCGATACGGCGCACGGTCATTCGCGCGGCGTGCTCGACGCCATCCGGGACCTGAAACGCAACTTCAAGGGCATCGAGATCGCCGCCGGCAACGTGGCCACGGGCGAAGGGACGGCTGCGCTCTGCGAGGCCGGCGCGGACGCGGTGAAGGTCGGGATCGGTCCGGGCTCGATCTGCACCACCCGGGTGGTGGCGGGCGTCGGCGTGCCGCAGATCACCGCCATCGACAACTGCGTGCGAGCGGCGGCGCGGCATGGGGTGCCCTGCATCTCGGACGGCGGGATCAAGTACTCGGGAGACATCGTCAAGGCGCTGGCCGCGGGAGCGCACACGGTGATGATCGGCTCGCTCTTCGCCGGCACGGAAGAAGCACCGGGAGACGTGATCCTCTTCCAGGGCCGCTCCTACAAGTCGTACCGCGGGATGGGATCCATGGGCGCGATGAAGAAGGGCTCGCGCGACCGCTACTTCCAGGACGACACGGAAGAGATGAAGCTGGTCCCGGAGGGGATCGAAGGGCGCGTTCCCTACAAGGGTCCCTTGGCGATGAACGTCTTCCAGCTGGTGGGCGGCCTGCGCAGCGGGATGGGCTACACCGGCTGCCGCAGCATCGACGAGCTGCGCTCGAAGGCGAAGTTCGTGCGGATCACCGCAGCCGGTCTGCGCGAGAGCCACGTGCACGACGTGCAGGTGACGCAGGAAGCTCCGAACTACCGCGTCGAGACCTGAGGCGTTGAAGCCGCGGCTCGTCGCCCTGATCATCCTCGGCGTTCCCGTCCTCCTCTTCCTGCTCAGCGGGATGAGGGCCGTGCAGCTCGCCCGCGAAGGCGAAGTGCCGGAAGCCTTTCGCGACCTCGACTGCGACGGCAAGACGTCGGTGTTGGAGTGGCTGCGCGGCGGGATCGATTTCCGCATGCGGCCATCGCAGCTCGTGCCCGGATGCCAGGACGTGTACGCCGTGAAGACGGGCA
>VBKQ01000375.1 GCA_005879505.1 Deltaproteobacteria bacterium | reverse complement strand
GGAAAGAACGACGGGATCGTGCCGCAGGCGTCGCAACGCTGGGGAAACGTGCTCCGCGAGATCGAGGCCGACCACTGGGCGCAGGTGGGCTGGTCGCTGCGCTTCGACGCAGTCGCGTTGTACGAGGAGATCCTGCGCGAGCTCGCCGCTCTGGGTTTCTGACCAGTCTCAGCGGATGGAAGTATCCGTGGCGCACTTGCCTCGCAGCTCGACCACCGTCCTCCAGGCGCGATTGCGATCGACGTTCGCATCGAGCACGGCGTTGCGGTAGTGAACGACTTCCAGCGTGAGCGCGATGATCGCGACGACGAGCGCTGTCTCCAGTGCGACCCGCGTCATGGGGCCTCCTCCCGGCTTGTTTGGCCATCGGGACGCGCGAAGAGAGCCCCCTGCCGGATGCGATTGTACGGTCGCGAACGCTCGCGCCGGCCGTTTTCAGGTGGACGATTCGAGAGCCGGGGCGACCTTGGCGGGCGCCTTGGCCTCTTCCGCCCTGTGGTCGCGCGCGATCAGCAGATAGATCGCCGGCACGAAGAAGAGCGTGAACGCGGTGCCGATCGCCATGCCCGCCACCAGCACCAGTCCGATGCTGTTCCGGGCCGCGGCGCCGGGCCCACTGACGAGCGTCAGCGGGAAATGACCGCAGACCGTCGCCACGCTCGTCATCATCACGGGGCGGAGCCGGGTCATGGCGGCATTGCGGACGGCGTCGATCTTGCTCTGACCCTCTTCCTGCAACTTGTTGGCGAACTCGACGATGAGGATCCCGTTCTTCGAGACCAGCCCGACCAGGGTCACCAAGCCAACCTGGGAGTAGACGTTCAGCGTCGTCGTCCAGCCGTCCGTGAAGAAGTGCAGGTTCGGGTTCGGCATCTTCAGGAAAGTCATCAGGAGCGCCCCGAACATGGCCAGCGGGACGGATCCCGCCAGGATCACGAACGGGTCCCGGAAGCTGTTGAACTGGGCCGCCAGCACCAGGAAGATGAGGACGATGGCGAGCAGGAACGCGGGAAGGAACTTGTTGCCCTCGGTGCGAAGCTGCCGTGACTCACCGGTGTAATCGATGGCGTAACCCTTCGGCAGGATCTTCGCCGCCTCGCCCTCGAGGAACCGCAGCGCCTCGTCGAGCGGCCGCATCGCCACGCCGCTGAGCTTCACCGAATTGAGCTGCTGGAACCGTTCCAGCGCGCGAGGCGTCACCGAGTCATGCAGCGTGGCGATGGTGCTGAGCGAGACCAGCTGCCCGTTCGGGCCGGTGACGTGGACGTCGCGGAGCTGCTCGGGGTTCATGCGCTCCACCCGCAAGAGCTGCGGGATGACCTTGTAGCTGCGCCCCGCCACGCTGAAGCGGTTGACGAAGTTGCCGCCGACGGCGGCCGCCAGGTCCTGGCCGACCGTCTGTAGATTGAGGCCCAGCTCCGCCGCCTTGTCGCGATCGATGCGGACCTCCGATTGCGGCTGGTCGATCTTGGTGTCGATCAGCGGTGGGAATGCGAACATGCCGCTCTGCGCTGCCTTCATTTGCAGCTGCTGGGCGAATTGCAGGATCTCGTCCGGCTCAGCCGTCGAGGCGATGACGAACTCGACCGGGAAGTTTCCTCCGCCGGGAAGCGCGGGCGGGAGGACGGGGAAGGTCTGGACTCCCGGGATCGCGGCGACCCTCATCCCCAGCTCGGGAAGGATCTTGTACGCCGAGCGCTTTCGCTCGTCCCAGGGCTTGAGCACGCTGCCGTAGAACCCGCCGGTGGGGAACGTGATCTGGAAGGTGAAGTCCGTCTCCGGGATCTCCTCCAGCTGCGCGTTGATGGCGCGCGTCGACTGCGTCACCTGGTCGAGCGTGGAGTTCGCCGGGGTGTTGAGGATGCCGAAGACCACGCCCTGGTCCTCGGATGGCGCCAGCTCTTTCGGCGCTTGGGTGAACATCAGGAGCGCGAGCCCGCCGATGACGACCCAGGCCGCGTAGATCGCGCCTCGCGCCTTGAAGGTGGTTTCGAGGCCCCGTCCGTAGGCCGCCTTGAACCGATCGAAGGTGCGGTTGATCAGGCCCGAGAGACCCTTTTCCTCGCCGCCGCGATCGAGCAGATAACCGGACATCACCGGAGACAGCGTGAGGGCCACCACACCCGAGATGGTGACGGCGCCGGCCAGCGTGAGCGCGAATTCGCGGAAGAGCGAGCCGGTCAGGCCACCCTGGAAGGCGATGGGCGTATAGACGGCCGCCAGCGTGATGGTCATCGAGATGATCGGGCCCACCAGCTCGCGGGCGCCTTTCAGCGCCGCGTCGATCGGCTTGAGGCCCTCGCGCAGGTGCCTCTCCACGTTCTCCACCACCACGATGGCGTCGTCGACCACGAGCCCGACGGAAAGGACGATGGCGAGGAGGGTGAGGAGATTGATGGTGAAGCCGAGCGTCTGCACCAGGAAGATGCCGCCGATCAGCGAGGTCGGGATGGCCACGACGGGGACCAACGAGGAGCGCAGCGAGCCGAGGAAGAGGAAGATGACGATCACCACGATCAGGATCGTCTCGAGCAGCGTCTGCACCACCTCGCTGATCGCGCTGCGGATGTAGGCGGTGGCATCGTAGGCGATGCGCGCCTGGATCTGCTCGGGTAGCTCTTTCTGCAGCGAGTCCATCTCCACGCGCAGCTTCTTGACGACATCGAGGGAGTTGGCGTTCGGCAGCGACCAGATGCCGATGAACACGGCGGTCTGGCCGTTGAAGTTGACGGCCGTCTCGTAGTCCTCGGCGCCGAGCACCACGTCGGCGACGTCGCGCAGGTGCACCGTCGCCCCTTCAGTCTGGCGGATCACCATCTGCTCGAATTCCTGGGGGGAGCGCAGGTCGGTGTTCGCGGTCAGGTTCACCTGGACGAGCGGACCCTTGGTCTGGCCGACGGCCGCCAGGTAGTTGTTCGCGGCGAGCGCCGTGCGGATCTGCGCGGGGCTGATGTTCAGGGCCGCCATGCGGTCGGGCTTCAGCCAGATGCGCATGGCGAAGGTGCGGGCGCCCAGGATGTCGGCGCGCTGCACGCCCTCGATGGCGGAGAGGCGCGGCTGGACCACGCGGAACAGGTAGTCGGTGATCTCGTTCTGCTTGAGGAACTGCGAGGAGAAGCTGAGGTAGGCGGCGGCGAACTGGCTGTCGGCAGACTCGATGTTGAGGACGGGGATCTCGGCCTCGGGCGGCAGGTCGCGCCGGACCTGGTCCACTTTGGAGCTGATCTCGGAGAGCGCCTTGGTTGCGTCGTAGTTCAGGCGCAGGCGCGCTCGAATGACCGAGCTGCTCTGCTTGCTCTCCGACTCGATGTATTCGATTCCGTCGGCGGCGGCGATCACGCGCTCGAGCGGCGTGGTGACGAAGCCCCGCACCAGATCGGCGGTGGCGCCGACGTAGGCGGTGGTGATGGTGATGGCCGCGTTCTCGCTGCGCGGGTACTGGCGCACGTTCAGCGAGCGGATGGCCTGCACGCCAGCGATGACGATGAGGAGGTTGATGACGATCGCGAGGACCGGCCGGCGGATGAAGAGATCGGTGAATTTCATGCGTGCGTCCTTCTGCTTCTCACCGGTCCACCGGCGTCGGCGCGACCTCGACCTTGGGAGCGAGCTCGTTGTGCACCACCACCGCCGCGCCATTGCGCAGCTTGAAGGCGCCGCTGCTCACGATCGTCTCCCCGGCGGTGAGCCCGGAGACCACCGCCACCAGGTCCCCACGCCGCTCGCCGAGACGCACGAACTTCTGGTGCGCGATCAGACCCTGTTTGCCGGCCGCGTCGGGCTTCTCCTCGATCGCGAACACCGAATCGCCGTAGGGCGCATAGAGCACCGCGGTCGAGGGGATCACCAGCACCGTCCGCCTCTCCGGCGACAGCACATCGACGTTGACGAACATCCCAGGCCGCAGCCGTCCGTCTGTGTTGGGGAACGTGGCGCGCACCCGGACATTGCGCGTGTTGATGTCGACTTCCGGGTTGATGGTGGTGAGCGTGCCTTCCCAGGAGGTCTGCGGGAATACGTCCGTCCGCAAGCGGGCGGTCATCCCGATCTTGAGCTCCGCCAGGGCCTGCTGCGGCAGCCAGAACTCGCCGTAGATGGGATGGATCGACTGAAGCGAGGCCACCGGCGTCCCCGACGCGAGCACCTGACCCAGCTCGACCTGCTTGATGGAGACGCGCCCGTCGAAGGGAGCGCGAATGGTCTTCTTCGCGATGGTGGCCTTCAGGGTACCGACGTTCGCCGCCGTCTGCTTCCCCTTCGCCTCTGCGGTGTCCAGATCCGCCGGCGCGCTCACGTTGGCCTCGCGCAGCGAACGGGCCCGATGCAAGCTCGCCCGCGCCAGCTCCGCGTCGGCCTCTGCCGAGGCGAGCTGGGCCTCTTCGGTTGAGGTGTCGAGCTTCACCATCACGTCGCCTTTGCGGACGAACGTCCCCGACTCGAAGCCGATCTCCCGCACCAGGCCGGACACCTCGGAGGCGAGCGTGACGGCGCGGATGGCAACGAGCGTACCGACCGCGGAACGGGATGCTTGCCATTCCTGGGCGTCGACCTTGGCCGAGGTCACCGATTCCGGCGGGATCGCGAACGACTTGCTGGCGTTGATCATCTT
>VBKQ01000374.1 GCA_005879505.1 Deltaproteobacteria bacterium | reverse complement strand
GCGAGCACGCGCCTCTTGCCCGTGGTGGGGTTCGCCGAGCCGGGGGAGGACCGGACCGTGGCCGCGCTCGACGACGGCGCGGACCACGTACTCCCCTTTCCGCCTCCGCACGCCGAGCTTCACGCTCGCATCCGTTCCGCGCTGCGCAACCGTCTCGCTACCGAGCGGCTGGAGGACGCCTCGCAGGTGATCTTCGCTCTCGCCAACGCCGTCGAGGCGAAGGACGCATACACGGAAGGTCATACCGAGCGCGTCGGCGCGCTCGCCGTCGAGGCAGGGCGGCTGGCTGGCTTGGATGAGGAGATCTGCGAGGCCTTGCGGCAGGGCGGCGTGCTGCACGACATCGGCAAGATCGGGATCCCGAACGAGATCATCAACA